>JBDTJK010000097.1:0-3716 GCA_039935875.1 Casimicrobiaceae bacterium | reverse complement strand
CGAGTTCCGTGCACTGTGGATCGCGCGCATCAACGCCGCCGTGCGCGAGCTCGGCATGACGTACAGCGTGTTCATCGCCGGCCTCACCAAGGCATCGATCGAGATCGATCGCAAGGTGCTGGCCGAGCTGGCCGTGCACGACAAGGCGGCGTTCGGCAAGATCGCAGAGCAGGCCAAAGCCTCGTTGGCCTGAGCGGACGGTCGCAGGAAAGGGAGGCGCATGAGCCTCCCTTTTTTTAACCCGGATTGAACGTCGACGGCGGACTGTGTAACCGATGGACGCGTTGCAAGACATCGTCGCGCAAGCGCGGCAGGAATTCGCGGCCGCGTGCGATCCCGCCGCGCTGGAAAATGCCAAGGCCCGCTATGTCGGCAAGGCCGGCGTGGTCACTGCGCGCCTCAAATCACTCGGTGCACTGGTGCCCGAAGAGCGGCGCGCGCAGGGCGCCGCGATCAATGCCGCGAAGACGCTGATCGAGGACGCGCTCGCCGCCCGGCGCGGCGAACTCGACGATGCCCGCCTCGCGCGTTCACTGGCCGCCGACGCGCTCGACGTGACGCTGCCCGGACGTGGCATCGACGTCGGTGCGATGCATCCGCTGACGCGCACGCTCGAGCGCGTGGCGACGCTGTTCCACTCGTTGGGATTCGTCGTTGCCGATGGGCCGGAGATCGAGGACGATTTCCACAACTTCACCGCGCTCAACACGCCGGAGAATCACCCGGCGCGCTCGATGCACGACACGTTCTACGTCGACGGCGGCGCGCTACTGCGCACGCACACGTCGCCGGTGCAGGTGCGCTACATGGAATCGCACCCGCCGCCGCTCAAGATCATCGCACCCGGCCGCGTCTATCGCGTGGACAGCGACGCCACGCATTCGCCGATGTTCCACCAGGTCGAGGGCCTGTGGATCGACCGCGACGTGACGTTCGCCGACTTGAAGGGCGTGATCAGCGATTTCCTGCGCCGGTTTTTCGAGCGCGACGACCTCGAACTGCGGTTCCGGCCGTCGTTTTTTCCGTTCACCGAGCCCTCGGCGGAAATCGACATGAGCTTCGGTGACGGCTGGCTTGAGATCGCCGGCTCCGGACAGGTGCATCCGAACGTGCTGCGCGCCGCCGGCATCGATCCCGAACAATGGCAGGGATTCGCGTTCGGCGTCGGCCCCGATCGACTGGCGATGCTGCGCTATGGCATCGACGACCTGCGCGTGTTCTACGAAAACAACCTGCGCTTCCTCGCGCAGTTCCGCTAGCCCCGCGCGCGCCTCTCCGCATACGATCGTCACCGATGAAGTTTTCCGAACACTGGCTGCGCACGCTTTGCAATCCGCCGTTGACCACCGCGGCGCTAGCCGACGCGCTGACGATGGGCGGCCTCGAAGTCGAGGCGGTCGACGTCGCGGCACCCCCTTTCAGCAACGTCGTGGTTGCGCGCATCGACGCCGTTTCCGCGCATCCCAATGCCGACCGCCTGCGTGTGTGCAGCGTCGACGACGGCAGCGGCGAGGCGCTGACCATCGTCTGCGGCGCGCCCAACGCTGCCAGCGGCATGCTGGTCCCTTGTGCTCGCGAAGGCGCCACATTGCCCGCAGGCATTGCGATCAAGCGCACGACGATGCGGGGCATCGAGTCACAAGGCATGCTGTGCTCGGGGCGCGAACTCGGCCTGGACGACGGCGTCGAAGGCCTGCTGGCATTGCCAGCGGCGCTGGTGCCCGGCATGTCGCTGCGCGAAGCGCTCGACCTCGACGATGCGCTGATCACGCTGAAGGTCACGCCCAATCGCGCGGACTGCCTGTCGCTGCTGGGCATCGGACGCGAGGTCGCGGCGATCACCGGCGCGGCGCTGGCGCCGCCTCCGCAGTCAATGGCGACAGTGTTGTCGAAAGCAGTGCAGCACGTGCGCATCGACGAACCGATCGCGTGCCCGCGCTTTGCCTCACGCGTGATCGAGGGCGTCGATGCGCGGGCGCCGACGCCGCGCTGGATGCGCGAGCGGATCGCACGCAGCGGGATCCGTCCGATCTCGGCCATCGTCGACGTCACCAATTACGTGATGCTGGAACTGGGACAGCCACTGCATGCGTACGACCGCAGGCAGGTCGCCGGCGAGATCGTCGTGCGCTTTGCGCGTGCCGGCGAAAAACTCACGCTGCTGAACGGCGAGGTGCTCGATCTCGCCCCCGACCTGCTGCTGGTCTGCGACGACGCGAAGCCGCTCGGCCTCGCCGGCATCATGGGCGGCGAGCACTCGGGCATCGGCGACGACACCACCGACGTGTTCCTCGAAGGTGCCTACTGGAATCCCGACGCGATACAGGGGCGGATGCGCAGGCTGGGCTTCAACAGTGACGCGGGCTATCGGTTCGAACGCGGTGTCGACTTCGCGCTGGGCCCGCGGGCGGTCGAACGCGCCACCGGGCTGATCGTCGAGATTTGCGGAGGTCGGCCGGGTCCGCTGGCGGACGCCGTGGCGAGATTGCCCACGCGGGCACCCGTACGCGTGCGGGTGCCGCGAGTCGAGCGCCTGCTTGGCGTCGCCATCGATGCCGACGCGATCGCGGGAATCTTCACGCGGCTTGCGTTCGCGTTCACGCGCGACGATGACGCTTTCGTGGTGACGCCCCCTAGTTATCGCTTCGATCTCGCGATCGAGGAAGACTTCGTCGAGGAGATCGCGCGCATCCACGGCTACGACGCGATCCCTGCAAGGATCGGCCACCACGTGCAGCAGATGCTGCCAGCCGCCGAGGAGACCGCAGCGCCAGCGGCCGTCAAGGCGCGCCTGATCTCACGTGGCTGGCAGGAGATCGTCACCTTCAGTTTCGTGCATTCGGTCGCCGAGCGCGTGCTCGATGCAGCGGCGCAACCGGTCGCGGTGCAAAACCCGATCGCCAGCCACCTGGATGTGATGCGCAGCACGCTGCTGCCCGGGCTGCTGGGCGTGCTCGCCGCCAACGTCGCACAGGGCACGCGCCGTGCACGGCTGTTCGAATGGGGGCGCGTGTTCGCGCGCGCCGCAAACGGCACGGGATTCAGGCAACCGACGCACGTGGGCGGACTGGCCTACGGTCCGGCATTGCCGGAGCAATGGGGCACCCCCACGCGCAACGTCGACTACTTCGACCTGAAGGCTGATCTGGCTGCGCTGCTGCCGCACGTGCTGCTTGAAACGCCGGCAGCACCCTACCCGGCGCTGCACCCCGGTCGTTCCGCGCACCTGAGGATCGATGGCCAGGTCGTCGGCTTCATCGGCGAATTGCATCCACGCGTAGTACGTCACTTCGAACTGCCCGCGCCGGCGGTGGTGTTCGAAGTCGACGCCGCCGTGCTGCAACGCGCGCCGTTGCCGCGCGCGACGCCGGCCGCTCGCACCCCGCTCGTGCGCCGCGACCTGGCGATTGTCGTCGACGAAAGTGTCCGCGCGGGCGACTTGCTCAGCGCGGCGAAGTCCGCCAGTCCGCCGTTCGTCGGCGATATCACGCTGTTCGACGTTTACCGAGGCGCAGGTATTGGCGATGGCAAAAAAAGCGTTGCGATTCTTGTGCTTATGCAGGATACTGCACGTACTTTGACGGAGGCCGACATCGACGGTGCGATGCGTGACATCACGCGCGCGCTGGCTTTGCACTGCGGCGGCACGCTTCGTTAGCGCGGGAAATTGGGCAGTCACGAACCTGGTTCAACCGCAGGATGAACATGACGTTAAC
>JBDTJK010000096.1:0-8691 GCA_039935875.1 Casimicrobiaceae bacterium | reverse complement strand
AGTCGCGGGATAGGTCGCGCTTGCACTTGCCGGTGGCGATGCCATAGCGCAGCACCTGCCCGGCAACCTGCAATACACGGTGCGCCAAGTCATGAGCGCCGCGCCGTTCGATAACCTGAATCGCCTTCAATAGATCGGGGGCTTCCAATTCGCAGATAGGGGTTGCGCCAATCTCGGGAAACAGGTTAGCTTCCAAGCGCCGCAGTACGTCGTCGGCGTGCTTGGCGTTCCATGTGTGCGTCTGCTTGGTGTACCACTCGCGGGCGACCGCCTCGAAACTGTTGGCAGCACGGCCCGCCGCTTCGCGCTTGGCTTCCTTGCGTTGTTCGCCGGGGTCAATGGCATTTGCCAGTAGCTTGCGGGCAGCGTCGCGCCGGTCGCGTGCGTCGGCAAGCGATACGTCGGGGAACACGCCAAGCGAAACCCCCTTTTCCTTGCCGCCGAAACGATACTTAAAGCGCCACCATTTGCCGCCGCTTGGACTGACCAGTAGAAACAAACCCCGCTCGTCGGCCATCTTGTACGGCGACTTGCGCGGCTTCGCATTGCGTACGGCGGTCGTGGTAAGGGGCATGGAGGGTAACTCTCCGAGCTGTCGGGGTAAGTGGCGTGAAACTTACCCCCATTTACCCCCGGCTGTCAAAGGTAGTTACGGGCGCGTGCGGGAACGGTTAGAGTGTTTACTCAGAGGGAAAACAGAGGGGCGCTAGGAATTTGCGGGAAGCTGCGGGCACCTGTCTTGGCGGAGGCGGTGAGATTCGAACTCACGGAACGGTTGCCCGTTCGCGGGTTTTCAAGACCCGTGCCTTAAACCGCTCGGCCACGCCTCCGTTGCAGGCAGCTTTCGCCTGGGAGCGTTCCCGCGTAGTCTTGCAAGCGCAAGGAAGCGCCCCGATATCGTAGCATGGGCAGTGCGGCCGGTTGGCCGTGCAAAAAAAGGAACCCGCTTTCGATTTGGTACTCTAACGGTTCGCGGAACGCCGCATTCCCCTTTTTCCGCTTGTGGAGACGCCATGCAAACGAAATTCGAACCGGTGATGAATTCCTCGGCCACGCTGCCGGGCAACCCTGCAGCGCAACCGTCGACGTCCGTCGACCGCCACCGTGTAATGCGCAATACCTACATGCTGCTCGCGCTGTCGCTGCTGCCGACGATCGCCGGTGCGTGGGTGGGCATGCAGCTCAACTTCTTCGCGGCATTCCGTGCGCATCCGGTGGCGACGCCGCTGTTGATGTTCGCCGCATTGATGGGGGCGATGTTCGTTGTCACGCGACTGCGCAACAGCAGCTGGGGCGTGGTGGCGCTGCTCGGCTTCACGTTCGTCGCTGGCGTGTTCCTGGCGCCGATCCTGACGGTTGCTGCTGGCTTTCGCAATGGCGGCGTGCTGATCGGCGAGGCGGCTGGGATGACCGCGGTAATTTTCTTCGCGATGGCGGCCGTTGCGACGTTCAGCAAGCGTGATTTCTCGTTCCTCGGCAACTTCCTGTCCGTGGGATTGCTGCTGCTGATCGTTGCCATGCTCGCCAACCTGTTCTTCCAGGTGCCGGCGGCCAGCCTCGCGCTGTCGGGTGTCGCCGTGCTGCTGTTTTCCGGGTTCGTGCTGTATGACCTCAGCAACATCGTCAACGGCGGCCAGACGAACTACGTGGTGGCGACGTTGCAGGTGTACCTGAACCTCTACAACATCTTCATCAGCCTGCTGAACCTGCTGATGGCGTTTTCGGGTCAGCGCGACTGACCCGGCATCACGCGCATGCACGGGGCGAGTCTGACTCGCCCTTTTTTTTCCTGGCGTCGCGTTGGGCGGGATTGCGCGTCAACTGATTGGTTCGGGCAACACGTACAGGACGGGGATGCATTGAGGATGATGCCTTCTGGTGCCGCGATTGACGCCATATTCAGGCTGTCACGTACCCGCACGAACTACTGGCTCGAATTTGTGCTCGATGCGGCGCTCGGCGTCGCGTTCCTCAGCGATGCAATTCGGCGCCACGTCTCAGTGTATGCGGTCGTTTTGCTGGTCCTGGTCGGCCTGTTCGCCTTCAGCTTCATGGAATACGTCTTCCATCGCTGGCTGTTCCACGGCCGGGAGACGACGCTGTTGGCACGCGGACACGCCGCCCATCACGCCGATCCACGCGGTTACGATTCGCTGCCGTTCTTTCTGCCCGCACTGGTGTTGCTGTGCGTAGCCGGGGCAGGTGCGCTGGCGATGCCCGTCGCTGACGCCTTACTGGTCGCGAGCGGCATCGCGTTCGGCTACATCACGTACGGCCTAAGCCACTTCTTCATCCACCATGGGCGTTACCGCCGTCCCTGGATTCGCAGATGGGCCGCCCGGCATCACATCCATCACCATCACCTCGACCGCAACTTCGGAGTGACGAGCCCACTGTGGGATCTGCTGCTGGGTACGCGCTACGTTCGGCCGACTTCGACCGCGGGCACCCGCAGCCCACCGCAACCCCCCGCCTGCTAGTCTGAAGTTCCCGCCTTGGTCGAGCGAATTTGTGATGTGGATAAGCACATGCTTGGGTCGGGAGTTCTGGTTTCTGTCTACGGCGGGATGCAACCCATTGCTGCACGTCGTCATACCGGTAGCGGACACTTCGAACGGAGACCCGCGCGGAGACGTTTGTCGCTGATTCTGCATACGAGGCGTCGGATCAAAAGCGTGCTCCGCGAATTCTCCGCCCGCCGTCAGCCGCCTCATGCTGGGATCGTTGCGCCTGCACGCGCAGGTTCTGCAGCGTCGCGGACAAACAGCGCGACCGACTCGACGTGTGCCGTGTGGGGAAACATGTTGACCACGCCGGCACTGCGCAGCGTGTATCCACGCTCGTGCACCAGCACCGAGGCGTCGCGCGCCAGTGTGGCCGGATTGCAGGAAACGTAGACGATGCGCGAAGGAGCGCGGGGATCGTCCGCATCCGGCAGTAATTTCGCAAGCTCGATCGCGCCTTCGCGCGGTGGATCGATCAGCGCCTTGTCCAGCGGGAGCAGCTTCCCGATGCTGTCGAAGGATGTTGCGAACAGGTTCATCACCTCGAAATGCGTATTTGCGGCCAAGCCGTTGTGCGCGGCATTTTCGCACGCGCGCGTGACCATCGCGGCGCTTCCCTCGATGCCGGTCACCGTCGCACCGCTGCGTGCGATCGGCAACGTGAAGTTGCCAAGGCCACAGAAAAAATCGGCGACTCGCTCGCCGGCCGCCGGCTGCAACAGCGACATCGCGCGACGCACCAGCATGCGGTTGATGAACGGATTGACCTGCGTGAACTCCGCGGGTCCAAATGGCATGTCGATGTCGAACTCCGGCAGCGTGTAGGACAGCGTGGAGGACGGCGGATAGAACGGCACGACCGTCTGTGGGCCGCCGGTCTGCAGCCAGAATTCGACGCCGTGCAGGTCGGCAAATGTGCGCAACAACGTCTCGTCGTTGCCTGCCAGCGGCGCAAGAATCCGCAGCACCATCACGTAGACGAGCGCGCCGCCGCGCTCGCCGATGGCGACTTCGATCTGCGGCAGGCGATCGCGCACCGTCATTGCGGCGATCAGTTCGCGCAGCGGGACCAGCAGCGAGGACAGCTTCTGCGGCACCACGTGGCATTCGCGCATGTCGGCAACGAAACTCGACTTCCTCTCGTGAAATCCGACCAGCACGGCGCCCTTCTTGACGACATGCCGGACCGACAACCGGGCACGCCAGCGGTAGTGCCACGCGGGGCCGTGGATCGGCGGCAGCAGCGTTTGCGGACGCACGCGGCCGATGCGCGCGAGCGCTTCCTCCAGCACGCGCTGCTTGGCGGCGACCTGCAGTGCAGGGTCGGCGTGCTGCAGCGTGCATCCGCCGCACACGCCGAAATGCGGGCAGCGTGGCGTCACGCGTGCCGCGTTGGCGTGAGCCACGCCGAGTGTCCGCGCGAGATCGAACGTCGGCCGGCGCGTCACCAGCTCGAGCGTCACCTGTTCGCCGGGCAGAGCGCCTTCGACGAACACCGCCTTGCCGTCGATGCGGGCGACGCCGCGCCCCTCCTGATCCAGCGATTCGATGGTGACCGGGGTACTCATGGTGGGCGCGTTGACAAGGCCGCGCATTCTACCGTGCGACGCCAGCGCGAAGCCGGTTAAAATGCACGCATGAAATTGCTTGCGCTCGATTCGTCCACCGAATGGATTTCCGTCGCCGCCGGCGACGGCGAATCGTGGCACTCGCGCGACGAGCGAGCGAGCAACGCGCACTCCGAGCGCGTGTTGCCGCTGGTGCGCGAGGTGCTTGCCAGCGCCGGATGGCGGCTCTCTGATCTCGACGCAGTCGCGTTCGGCGCGGGACCGGGCGCGTTCACCGGTGTGCGCATCGCTTGCGGCATCGCGCAGGGGCTTGGGCTCGGCGCCGGCTTGCCGGTGGTGGCGATCCCCACGCTCGAGGCGCTGGCCGAGGAGGCGTTTCGCCAGCATGGATACGAGCGCCTGCTGGCAGTGCTCGATGCGCGCATGCAGGAGGTGTATGCCGCCGCGTATCGACGCGACGGTGATGGCTGGCAGTGCGTGCAGGCGCCAGCAGTGCTGAAACCCGCCGATGTCGTCGTGCCGGTGGGCGCGTGGGCTGGTGCTGGCGACGGTTTCGCGCAATACCCCGAACTTGCGACGCGACTTGCGCTCGTGGCGGCCGATGCCGGCATGCGGCCGTCGGCGCGTGCGGTGGCGATGCTTGCGTTGCCGCGCGTTGCAGCCGGACATGCAGTTGCCGCGCGCGACGCGCTGCCCCTCTACGTGCGCCATCGCGTCGCGCTGACCTGCGCCGAACGCGATGCTGGCGCAAGGCTGTGATCGATGGCGTCGCTGCCGCGCTACGATTCGCCGCTGGCCCGCGTGATGTGGCGGCCGTTGACCGCAGATGACCTGGGGTACGTTTCCGTGCTCGAAGGGGAAATCCATGCGGCGCCGTGGACGCTCGGAAACTTCCGCGATGCGCTGCTGGCCGGCTACCAGACACTGGTCGGCGAGCGCGAGCACCGCATCGTGGCGTTCGGCGTGCTGATGCTCGCGCCCGGTGAAGCGCAGATCCTCAACCTCTCGGTGGTGCCGGATAATCGGCGCACGGGACTCGGCCGCGCGATGCTGAAGCGCTTGCTGCTGGCGGCCCGCGAGCGCGGCGCCGGGCAGTGTTTCCTCGAGGTTCGCGTGTCCAATGCGCCCGCGCTTGCGCTGTACGCCAGCGAACGCTTCGTCACCGTGGGCCGGCGCGAGCACTACTATCCGGCGACAGCACGCAGCCTGCGCGAAGATGCGCTGGTGATGCGCCGCGAGCTCGTCGTGGCCGACGAAGCCTGACGATGGTGGCGCACGATGAAATCCTGCGTGAGCTGAAGCTGTCGCCGCGCTGGGTGCTTAAATCGTTGCAAGCGCCGTCTCGCGCTGGCGTCGCCGCGGTTGGCGATGCAGCGCCCGGCGTCGAAGCCGCCGCAACGATCGTGATCGCAGATGCGGATCGGCTTGCGCGTATCGCAGCGCTGTCGCTCGCGGAGTTGCACGCTGATGTCGCCACGTGCACAGCATGCCGGCTGTGCCGATCGCGCAAGCTCGCGGTGCCGGGCGTCGGCGATCCGGACGCCGACTGGCTGTTCATCGGCGAAGCCCCTGGAGCCGAGGAAGATGCGCGCGGCGAGCCTTTCGTCGGCCAAGCGGGGAAGCTGCTGGACAACATGCTGGCGGCGCTCGGGCTGTCGCGCGAGCGGCAGGTGTACATTGCCAACGTCCTCAAGTGCCGGCCGCCAAACAACCGTACGCCGGAGCCACAGGAAGTGGCAGCGTGCGCGCCGTACCTTGCGCGCCAGATCGAACTGATCGCACCGCGTGTCATCGAGGCGCTCGGCAAGAGCGCCGCGACGCTGCTGCTCGGTGACGCATCGTCGATCGCGAGCCTGCGCGGCCGCGTGCACCGCTACCGCGGCGTGCCGCTGGTCGTCACCTACCATCCGGCGTACCTGCTGCGCAGCCTTGCGGACAAGGCGAAGGCGTGGGAGGACCTGCTGCTGGCCCGGAACACGGTTGCCGCGCGATGATTTCGCGGCGCGGCCCTTGCGCTCTACAGTGGCCGCCCGCATAGTTCGCAGCGTAGCGGGACGCAGTATCGGCTCGCCTAATCGTTGGGGGGATTCATGTTGAAAAAGCTTGCCGGGTTCGCGGCGCTGCTGGCAGTGCTTGCGCTTTCAGGATGCGGTTACAACCAGCTGCAACAGCAGGACGAGCAGATCAAGGCGGCGTGGTCCGAGGTGCTGAACCAGTACCAGCGCCGTGCGGACCTCGTGCCCAACCTGGTCAATACCGTCAAGGGCTACGCCGCGCAGGAAGAGCGCGTGCTGACCGAGGTCACCAATGCGCGCGCCAGCGTCGGCTCGATCAAGGCCACGCCGGAACTGCTCAACGACCCCGAAGCGTTCCAGAAATTCATCGCTGCACAGAATCAGTTGCAGGGGGCGCTGTCACGCTTGCTGGTGGTGTCCGAGAACTATCCGAACCTCAAGTCCGACCAGGTGTTCCGCGACTTGCAGGCACAGCTCGAAGGCACCGAGAACCGGATCACCGTCGCGCGCAAGCGCTACATCGATTCCGTGCAGGCCTATAACTCCACGGTGCGCTCATTCCCGACCAACTTGACAGCGATGATATTCAAGCTGGGTATCAAGCCGAACTTCACGGTGGCCGACGAAGCCGCGGTCAGCCGTCCGCCCACGGTCGAGTTCAACCAGTCGACCGGTGCATCGCCTGCTGTTCCAGCGGCGCCCGCCGTGCCCGCGCCGGCGGCCAAGAAGTAGGGGCGGACATGCACGCTGCGACGCTCGGCGCTGTGCGCCGGCTCGGCCGCACATGGCGCACTGCGGCCGAGCGCGCACGGTGACGCGCGCGTATCGTCCGCGGTTCGCGCTGCTCGCGGCGTTGTGGCTGGCGGCATCGGCCGCAATGGGGGCGGCGTGGGAGCCCACCAGCGGCGGTCTTGCGCCGATCCCCGCGCTCAGCGCGCGCGTTACTGACGTCACCAATACGCTGTCCGCTGCGGAACGCGAGGAAATCGACAGCCGCTTGAGCGCGTTCGAGCAGAAGACCGGCGGCCAGTTCGTGCTGTTGATGGTGCCGTCGACGGCGCCCGAGCCGATCGAGTCCTATTCGATCCGCGTTGCCGAGGCTTGGAAGATCGGGCGCAAGGGCCACGACAACGGAATCCTGTTCGTGGTGGCCAAGGACGATCGCAAGATGCGCCTCGAAGTCGGCTACGGTTACGAAGGCGTGCTGCCTGACGCGACCGCGCGCAGCGTGATCGGCGACACGGTGGCGCCGTTGTTCGGCAAGTCGCAGTTCGCCGCCGGCATCGAGGCCGGCATCGACCGTGTGACGTCGATCATCACCAACAGCGGCGAGGCGACCGCGCCGCCGCCTCTGGCACGCGGCACGCGCAAGCTCGGCGCGTCGAACTTCGATCCCGGTACGCTGTTCGTGCTGCTGTTCATCGTCATTCCGGTCGTCGGCGGCATTCTGAAGCGCATCTTCGGCAAGCTCGCGGGATCGGCGATTGGCGGCGGCATCGTCGGCGCCGTGGCGTGGTACCTGATCGGGTCGATGGTGATCGCCGGGGCTGCCGGCGTTGTCGGGCTGCTGGTGATGCTGTTCTTCGGCGGCGGCGGTGGCCTGTCGCGCGGTGGAGTGTTCCTGCCGGGAGGGTTTGGCGGCGGTGGCGGCGGCGGATTCGGCGGTGGCGGAGGATTCAGCGGCGGTGGCGGATCGTTTGGCGGTGGTGGCGCTTCGGGAGGATGGTGATGGCGCGCGGTGCACGCATGTGGCGGCACATCATCACCGATCATCATTCGGTGCGGCGCATTTTCACCCCTGAGGCGATGACGCGAATCGAACAGGTGATCGCCGCGACCGAGAAGACCCATGGTGGCCAGGTCGTGTTCGCCGTCGAGTCGGCGCTACCGCTGGCGAGAGTGCATCGGAGACTGACGCCGCGCGAGCGCGCGCTCGAGGTATTCGGATTGCTTCGCGTATGGGACACCGAACACAACAACGGCGTGCTGGTCTACCTGTTGCTCGCCGACCAGGATGTCGAGATCATCGCCGATCGGGGCATCGCCCATGCGGCGGGCGATACCCGCTGGCGCGCGATTTGCGCGGACATCGAGCGGGCGGCGGCGGCGGGGCGCACCGTCGAGGGTGTGATCGAAGGAATCCGCGCAAGCGCGGCGGTGATCGCCGAGCGTTACGCCCATGACGAATCGGCGGTGCGCAACGAGCTGGCCGATCGTCCAGTGATCCTGTAGCGCTTTGCAACGCCGCGCAGGACGCCATCGCGCGGCCGCTAGGGATGGGGAGAACGCTCGACGGCGATCAGGTGCACGAGGTCGACCTTCGAGCGGTTGTGCCGGTAGCGCCAGATGACCAGCAGCATTGACCCGCTGACCATCGCGCCGAACAGCACGATCGCGGTATTCACCGGCAGCGCGCGGTGCGCCATCATCGCGTAGACGCCGACCATCACGAAAATCCCGATGGTCTCGTTGAAGTTCTGCACGGCGATCGAATGGCCCGCTCCCATCAGCACATGGCCGCGGTGCTGCAGCAGCGCGTTCATCGGCACGACGAAGAACCCGCCGATGGCGCCGACGACGATCATGCACACGACGGCGAGCTGC
>JBDTJK010000095.1:0-3760 GCA_039935875.1 Casimicrobiaceae bacterium | reverse complement strand
GTGCCGGCGTCGCATTTCGCGCGGCGTCTCGTGCTGCCTTCGCCGGTGCGCGATGCCGCAGCGCTGACCTTCGCCGTGAACCGGCTGGTGCACGACCTGGCGGCGTGGCTGCTGGCGCGCGGGCTGGGCGTCACGCGCATCGGATTGACGCTCGCCCACGAGCGCCACCAGCAGCAGCGAATCGGCATCGCCGCCACCGAAGCCGCATTCGCGCTCGGCACACCCACACGCACGATCGCGCATCTCAACGCGGTGCTGCGCGAAAGGCTTGCGCGCATCGAATTGCCGGCGCCCATCGAAGCGATCACGCTGTCGAGCACCGAGGCCGTGACGCTGGCCGGACACAACCTCGACCTGCTGCCGGGCAGCCACCACAACGACATCGACGTGCCGCTGGCCGACCGCCTGCGCGCGCGACTCGGCGAAGACAGCGTGGTGTGCATCGCGCCGCACGCCGAGCATCGCCCCGAGGCCGCGCTCGACGAGAAGACCTGCACGATGAAAACGGGCGGCGCGGCCGCTCGCGACCATCCTGCTGCTGCACGGCCCAGCGAGGCACGGCCGCAGCGTCTCGCACGCCTGCGCCATGGCACGCAGATCCTCCCGGCGAAGGACATGCTCGCCGCGCAAATGCACTGCGCGGCGCCGGCGGCCGCACGCCCCCTCTGGCTGCTGTCCGAACCCGCATCGCTGTCACCGGCATTCGAGCGTGCGCCGTGGATCCTGCGCGATGGACCGGAACGGATCGAATCGGGATGGTGGGACGGCAACGACGTGCGGCGCGATTACTTCGTCGCGCAAACACCGGATGGCGGCATCACTTGGGTCTATCGGGATCACCCCCGCGGCACCGACGACGGCGAGTGGTTCCTGCACGGATTGTTCGCGTGATCAATTGGGTGGCAGGTCGCCCGCCGAATGTGCCTCACCGCCGGCGATCCGCCACGCACCGTTCTCGCGCCGCAACACCATTCGCATGTCGCCCGAATAGGCGAACTCGCGGCCGTCCACCGTGACCACGCGCGCCACGAAGCGCGTCGAGACCTGCGCGGTGTCGCCGCTCAAGCCGGTGACGTTGGTATCCGACGGCAGATAGCTCGCGTGCCGCACGTGCTGGTGCAGCCATGCGTAGGCGTCGGCAACATTCTGCTTCGACGTGTAGACAACCTTGCCATTCTCGACCCAGCGAAACCCGGGCTGGTCGCTGTACAGTGCGACCACGCGGTTCCATTGCTGCGCGTTGAACGCGTTTACGTACGCGGCGAACAGGTCACGCGCGCTGCCCATCGCCACCTGATTGGGTGGCATCGAAGAGCATCCGGCGACGACAATCGCCGCCAGCATTGCGATACGTTGCAACATGCGCTATGGCCGCAGTACGAAAGGCGCTAGCCTAGCGCGTATTGCCCCGCTCGCTCAAGTACCGGGGTGCAAACAGAAAGTATCGACGAGGGCACCACGAAATTTCAAATGCCGGCGTACCACTGGTAGCCCTGGTCTTCCCAGTACCCGCCGCGGCCACCCGCGATACGCGCGAAACTGTCGACAAGCTCGACGCGCATCACATACTTCGCGTGTTTGTACCCGAGCTGGCGCTCGACGCGCAGCCGCAGCGGCGCGCCGTTCTTCACCGGCAGCGCCTCGCCGTTGAGGTCATAGGCGAGGATGGTCTGCTCGTGATACGCATCGTCGAGATCGATGCTTTCGTAATACAGGTCCTTGCCATCGTCGCTCATCGGATCGGCACAGTGGAACACCGCGTAGCGCGCCTGCGGGTGCGGTCGCACGGCCGCCAGCAGCGACGCCAGCCGGGCGCCCTTCCATTGCGCGATCGCGCTCCATCCTTCGACGCAATCGTGGCGCGTGATCTGCTCGCGCGACGGCATCGCGCGGAGCTCGGCCAGCGTCCAGCTGCGTGGCGCCTCGACCAGGCCATCGATCGCGAGCCGGTAGCCGGCGAAGCCGTCGCTCTGCAGCATCTGGTAGTCCTCGGTGCCCGGATCGGACGTGCCGTTGCTGCGAAACGTCGGCGAGCGATCGGCAGGTGCGAACTCCTGCGCCATCGACTTGCGACCCACGATTTTGGCGGCGCCCTCACTCAGCGCGTCGGCCTTGCCCAGCACTGCGGGAAACCATTTCGTCTGCGACAGCGCGTCGCATCCGGCCAGCGCACCTGCTCCGACGACGCCGAACACCCGCGCCAAGAACCGGCGGCGCCTCCAGTCACTGCGTTTCATGCTTGCTCCCGCTGACTCGGTAGCGCCCGGTGATCATCGAGCGCAGGTTGTTGAAGAGGCCGGTGACGATCACCTCGAACACGTGCACCAGCACGAACGCGACGATCAGCCATGCGCAGACGAAATGGATCGTGCGCGCCGATTGCCGGCCGCCGAACAACCCGATCCATCCCGGCCACACGCCGTCCAGCCACGGCGACATGCCGAGGCCCATCAGGATGATCAGCGGCAGCAGCACGAAGATCACGAACAAGTAGGCGAATTTCTGCAGCACGTTGTAGCGCTTCGATTCCTCGCCGCCCGGGTGCCGGAAATGCAGGTGATCGACGATCGACTGGCGAATGCCGGCCACATCGCGTCGCGTGGGCGCCAGGTCGCGCGCCAGGTGGCGGCTGCGGATCGAATAGCCGATGTAGACAATGCCGTTGATCACCAGCAGCCATGCGAAGAAGAAATGCCAGCTGCGCGACATCGACAGCCACTGGCCGTCGGGTATTGTCATCCACCACGGAAAGCCGCGGATCGCGCGCTGGCCATTCGCCTGCGCCGACACGCCGAATATGCCGTCGGTGGCGAACTCGTGGCCGAGGATGCGCGTGACACCGCGCTTGTCGCCATTGGGCGTATCGACCGCCGTCATCTCGAGGACCGGCGGCTTGCCGTTGTACGACGACAAGCCCCAGTACAGCGCCGGATGTGCGTTGAATATGCCGAGGCCGCTCATCAGCAGGATCGTCAATGCGACGACATTGATCCAGTGCATGATGCGCACCGCCAGCGCGTGCCGGCGATACACGTAGCCGCCGGCGACCGGCATCACCGAATCGTCCGCCTGTTCCATCGCAAGATCCTCACGCAGGTTGTCGAATACTGTAGCACCGGTCGGCCGCGCACGGGCAAACCTTACAATGGCGAATGACGGACACGCCCGAACTTCCCTACTCCGGGCTGACGCCCGATGTCGTGCTCGATGCGATGGATGCGGCAGGTTTTCGCGGCGATGGCCGGCTGCTGGCGCTTGGCAGCTACGAAAACCGCGTCTACCAGGTGATGCGCGACGACGCGCCGGCGCTGGTGGTGAAGTTCTACCGCCCGCAGCGCTGGAGCGATGCCGAGATCGCCGAGGAACACGCGTTCGTCGCCGAGCTGGTCGAGCGCGAGGTGCCCGCCGTCGCGCCGATCGCCAGCGACGGACGCACGCTGCATGCATTCGCGGGCTTTCGCTATGCAATCTACGCCAAGCACGGAGGCCGCCCGCCGGAGCTCGATCGCGACGACGTGCTGGTCTGGCTTGGGCGCTACCTTGCGCGCATCCATGCAGTTGGTGCTTCGCGCCCGTTTGCGCAGCGGCCGGCGCTGACGGTGGAAACCTTCGGCGACATCCCACGTGCGTTCCTGCTCGACGGCAAGTGGCTGCCGGACGACCTCCTCGATGCATACGTCAGCGTCAGCACGCAGGCGCTGGAAGGCGCGCGCCGCGCATTTGCACGAGCGGGCGACGTGCGCACGTTGCGCGTGCACGG
>JBDTJK010000094.1:0-4076 GCA_039935875.1 Casimicrobiaceae bacterium | reverse complement strand
CGCGCTCGGCGACCTTGTGATAGTCGTGGAACTCGGCACCCGGCCTGACGGCAGCCATGCTCGCGAGCTGCGATTCGAGCACCAGCTCGTAGATGTCACGCTGCGCACCGCTGAAGCGGCCATCGACCGGAAACGTGCGCGTGATGTCGGAGGCATAGCCCTGGAACTCGCAACCCGCGTCGATCAGCAGCAAGTCGCCTGCCAGCATGCGGCGATTGTTGTCGCGATAGTGCAGCACGCAGGCATTCGGGCCCGACGCGACGATCGACGAGTACGCGACTGCCTGCGCGCCATGGTGCAGGAATTCGTGGGCGAGTTCGGCCTCGACCTGGTATTCGAACTGGCCTGAGCGCGCGGTTTCCATCGCGCGCCGGTGCGCGCCGCAGGAAATCGTCGCCGCGCGGCGCATCAGCGCGATCTCGTGTGCGTCCTTGATGAGGCGCATCGCGTCCAGCGGCGCGCGCACGTCGATCACCGTTTCCGGCGCGGACACGCCTGCACGCGCGCGTTCGCGCACGACGTTCAGCGTATCGGCGACCTTGCGGTCCCACGCCGGCGTCATGCCGAGCGGCGTGTACAGCGCAGGCCGGTCGGATGCGAGATCGGGCAGCACGCGGTCGAGTTCGCCGATCGGGTAGGCCTCGTCGAAGCCGAAGATCTCGCGCGCGGCGTCGGGACCGTAGCGGAAGCCGTCCCAGATTTCGCGCTCGGGGTTTTTCTCGCGGCAGAACAGCACGTGCTTGTCGCCGTCGTCGCCAGCCACCAGCGCCACGATCGCATCCGGCTCCGGAAAACCCGACAGGTAATAGAAATAGCTGTCGTGACGGTATGGATAGTGCGAATCGCGGTTGCGCGCAACCTCGACGGCGGTGGGCACCAGCGCGAGGCCTCCGCCCGCGTGCGCGTGCATCGACTTGAGCAGCGCCGCACGGCGCTCGCGGTAGACGTGATGGGCGTGGTTCATCGTCGGATTCCTGAGGAATGGCCATTGTAGCCTGCGACGCTTGCGCTAACATCGGTCGATGTCTGACCAACTGCCGCGCGTCCCCGGCGCACCGGTGCCGCGTGGCGCGACGCCCTTCGGTGCCGCGTTGCGCGACGCCAAGCGTACGCTGCGCGAACGCGTGCTGGCGCGGCGCGATGCCCTCGATCCCGGCACCCGCGCCGCGGCGGCGGCGTGCATCGGCGAGCGCATCGGCGCATTGCCGTCGTTTGCGGCGGCGGCGCATGTGCTGATGACACTGCCGTTCCGCAGCGAATGGGATACCCGCGCGCTGATCGGTGCGGCGCTCGCGGCGGGCAAACGCGTCGCGTTGCCGCGCGTGGATGAAACCACGCGGATGCTGGGCCTGTTTGACATCGAAGATGTGATCGCCGACGTGGCGCCCGGCTATCGCGGCATCGGCGAACCCCTTGCACAGTGCGCGCCGGTGCGCGCGGCGGATGTCGACTGGGTGCTGGTTCCGGGCGTCGCATTCGACGCGTCGCTGCGTCGCATTGGCTACGGCGGCGGTTTCTACGACAGGCTGCTGCCGCTGCTTGCACCGGCGGTGCCAAGGGTTGCCGGCGCATTCGACGTGCAGATCGTCGATTCGATCCCAGCGGCGCCGCACGACATTGGCGTCGACGCCGTCGTCACCGAATCGCACAGTTTCAAGCGATGAAACGCGACGTTGCCGATCTCGCGCTGACGTCACTGGTCGCGACGCTTGCGATCCAGATCTACACGTCTTTCGCAAGCAGCGCGCCTGCCGTGCTGGCGCCGGTGCTGGCGCACGACCTCGACATCACGCCGAAATGGATCGGTGTGTTCGTCGGCCTCGTCTACGCCGGAGCGATGACGGCGAGCCTGTTGTGCGGCACGTTCATCCGCCGCCTCGGTGCAATACGCATCTCGCAGATCTGCGTGCTGGTTTCCGCGGCGGGAATCTGCGCACTGGCGCTGCTGCCCGCGCACGCCGCGGGCATCGCAGCGCTGGTGGCGCTGCTGATCGGCGCGGGCTACGGACCCATCACGCCGGCGTCGTCGCACATCCTGGCGCAGACCACGCCGGCACACCGGATGAGCCTCGTGTTCTCGATCAAGCAGACCGGCGTCCCGGCAGGGGCCGCGCTCGGCGGCGCGATCCTGCCGGCGCTGGCGCTGGCGATCGGGTGGCGCGCGGCGTTCATTGGTGCCGCCTGCATCGGCATCGCCGTCGCGCTGTTCGCCCAGCCGATCCGCGAAAGCCTCGACGCCGATCGCCAGCCAGGTCTGCCGTTCAGCTTTGCCGCGATCAGCGATTCCCTGTCGATCGTGGCGCGCAGCCCGCAGTTGTCACGGCTGGTAGCGGCCTCGTTCGCGTATTCGGCCGCGCAAGTGTCGCTGATCAGTTTTCTCGTCGTGTTTCTCACCGAGTCGCTCGGCTGGACGCTGGTTTCCGCGGGCCTGGTGCTGACGCTGACGACGCTGGCAGGCGTCACCGGTCGAATCGGATGGGGAGCGCTGGCCGACCGCAACCACTCGCCGCGGCGGGTGCTGGCGCTGATCGGCTTGCTGGCGGCGGCAGGCATGGCCATGCTCGCATTGGCGAAACCGTCGTGGCCGCCGGTCGTGGTGATCCTGGTCGCGATCGTCAGCGGTGCATCGGCGATCGGCTGGAACGGCGTGCAGCTCGCCGAGGTCGCCCGCCATGCACCGCCCGGCAAGACCGGCGCCGTTACCGGGGCCAGCGGCTTCATCACGTTCTTTGGCGTCGTCGTGGGTCCGCCGACCTTTGCCGTGATAGCCGGGACCGCAGGTGGCTATCCGGGCGCGTTCGCGCTGCTCGCGGTACTCGCGCTGGCGGGCGCGGCATTCGCGTTTCACAAATCCTGACGCAGCGCCGGGACCGGCGTTGCGCAGAGGGGGGCGCATACAGGTTTATGCAGCCCGCGCCGCGATCGCGGGGCCTCGCGCCGAGCGCGCGTTGCGATGGCCGTTCCCCCGCGCAACTCGAATTGCGTTTTCGGAAATAGATTCCATCAGATGGTAAAATCGCGAAGGGAAAGCGAGTGGCCGCAGCGCAGCAATACAAGCCTTCGCCGGCACCCTAGAATGACGGAAAACGAGGGTTAGCGGAGGAGACGGCAATGGATGCGATGAAGATGGACGGCGATCCCGGCGAAACGCGCGAATGGACCGATGCGCTGGCCGGCGTGATCGCCAACGAGGGTCCCGATCGCGCGCAATTCCTGATCGAGGAACTGATCGCGCTGGCGCGCAGCCATGGCGCGTACGTGCCGTTCTCCGCCAATACCGACTACATCAACACGATTCCGGCCGATCTGCAGCCGAAGATGCCCGGCGACCAGGCGATCGAGGAACGCATTCGCAACCTCGGCCGCTGGAACGCGATGGCGATGGTGTTGCGCGCCAACAAGGACAGCAACGTCGGCGGCCACATCGCGAGCTATGCGTCGGCGGCAAATCTCTACGACGTCGGCTTCAACCATTTCTGGCATGCACCCTCCGACGGACACGGCGGCGACCTGATCTACTTCCAGGGCCACTCGTCTCCCGGCATTTACGCCCGCGCGTACATGCTCGGCCGCTTCGACGAAGCGCAGATGGACAACTTCCGCCAGGAGGTCGACGGCCACGGCATCTCCTCGTACCCCCACCCGTGGCTGATGCCTGATTTCTGGCAATTCCCGACGGTGTCGATGGGGCTCGGCCCGCTGATGTCGATTTACCAGGCGCGCTTCATGAAGTACATGCAGGACCGCGGCATCACCACCACGGAAGGCCGCAAGGTGTGGTGCTTCTGCGGCGATGGGGAGATGGACGAGCCCGAGTCCATGGGGGCGATCGGCATGGCCGCGCGCGAAAATCTCGACAACCTGATCTTCGTCGTCAATTGCAACCTGCAGCGACTCGACGGCCCCGTGCGGGGCAATGGCAAGATCATCCAGGAGCTGGAAAGCGACTTCCGGGGCTCGGGCTGGAACGTGCTCAAGGTGATCTGGGGCACCGGTTGGGACCAGTTGCTCGCGCGAGACAAGAACGGCGTCCTGAAAAAACGCATGATGGAAGCGGTCGACGGCGAATACCAGAC
>JBDTJK010000093.1:0-6475 GCA_039935875.1 Casimicrobiaceae bacterium | reverse complement strand
GCCATCGGTATCGGAGACCACCGGCGACGGCGTTTCGTAAGTATTATTCTGCGTCGAGGGCGGAACGCTCAAGCCGGGAATGGTCGAAACATCGAATGCGTACTTGAGCTTGCCGGTTGCGCCGTCCAGAAACAGCAATTGATCCATTGCGGAAACGATCACTTCCGGCGCGCCGTCGCCGTCGAGGTCGTAGATGGCGTGCCGACTGCGCGAGCTGATCTTCGGCACGCCGTTGCGACTGGCGTCGTAACACCAGCGATAGTTGCCCCTGTAGTCGAATGCGCAGAGCGTCGACCAGAAGTTCACCAGGATGCTGGGGCGGCCGCTGCCGTCGATGTCGCCAACCGTCAGCTTGCTGACCACCGTTCGGGAGTCGAACGGAAGCCGCCACAGCAGGCGACCGTCGGATTTGTAGACCGCGAGTGCAGGGTCGGGTGTGGATTCGAAGCGAACCACCTCGATGTCGGGCGTGTCGTCGAAATTGCCCAATGCCGTATCGGAAGTGCTCTGGTCCGGCAGTTGCCACTTGATGCTGCCGTCGACGTTGAACACGGCGCTGCCGGCGACGATCTCCTGGACGCCGTCGCCATCGAGGTCGGCGACGATCGGCGCGACGTTGCCGGTCTGCTCATAGCCGGCATCGCCGTTGTACGCGCCCGGATACGTACCTGGTGCAATCATGCGCTGGCGTACGCTACCGTCGACGCCGTCGAGGACAACGACGCCGCGGCAATAGCGATAGTGGTTGTAGAAGGCGGCGTCGCCATCGGCAACGTTTTGCACCAGATGGCTGCAGGCGGCACCCGTCACCGGATTGCCGTCGCTGTCGATGCCTACTGTCGCGCTGCCACGATCCGATGTTTCGAACAGGATGCTCGGCGACTCGCCCGCGCGCAGGCGCGCGATCGTCGGGCTGCTGCCACGTGCAAGTGGGTACTGCTGATAGTTGGGCCCGCTTGGGATCGCGAGTGCGGACAGTGGCGGTGACAGCCACTTGACGCTGCCGTCCAATCCATTGAGCGCCACGTAGCGCGATTCCGGTCCGGCACCTGGGTTCACGTTGGCGAAGGGAGGCGCCTCGTCGCGGTTGCAACTGACCGGCATGACGATTTCCAGCTTGCCGTCGTCATCGAGATCGCCCACGGCAACGCTCCATCCCGATGAACCGAGAAACGCATAGCAATCGGAATAAGGTGCCGCAAACGATGCGCGCGACCACATGAGGCTGCCATCCTGATGGAACGCCGCGATGCCCGCGTTGAGATAGCGAACGACGATTTCGGCCTTGCCGTCGCCGTCGAGATCCGCCACCACGAAATGGCTGCTGAAATTTGCACCGAACTCGACGTTGGTCTTGACGACGGGCTGGAATGTGGCGACCGGCAACGTCGGCGGCGCGACGTAGCTGAAGCTGCCGTCGGCGTGGAACGTCGCCAGCGTTCCCTTGTCGGGATCGCTGAGTTTGGAGGCGGTCAACGGCCTGCCGAATGGGTCGATATCGTTGGCGAGGACACCGGGTGCGGCAAGCATCAACGTGTCGCCCAGACGGACGCTGTAGCTGTCGGCGTTGGCGACAGGCGGCGCGGTCGCACTGACGATGACATGGAACTGCCTGACGTCCATTGCGCCGGCAATGTCGGTCACGCTGACGGTCACCGGGTGGCTACCCAACGCCGCGCCTCCCGTCGGCCAGTTCAGCGTCGCGCCGTTCAGTGTCATGCCGCTGGGTGCCGACACGAGCGCAAAGGTGAGTACATCGGCCGCGTCGGGATCGGCGGCAACAAGGACGCGACTGAACGTCGATCCCAGCGCCAGAGTTGCGTCGGGCTGGTCCGCCAGCACCGGTGGCTGGTCGGCATCGACGACGGTGACGGTGAAACTGCGCGCGTCGCCGTGTCCCGCGCTGTCCGTCGCGCTGACGGTGAAAAGGTGCGGGCCGAGTTGCGCCGCGCCGGGTGTCCAGTCGAGTACGGGTGTGGGGTCGAAAGCCGCGCCGGGCGGGGCGGTGACGAGCCCGATCGTCAGCGTAGTGAACGTGTCGGGATCGTTGGCGGAGATGCGCAAGCGTAACCGGCTCCCCAGCGAAATCACCTGGTCGGGGATCGCAGCGAGTTTCGGGCCCGGTTGCGCGGTATCTTCGACGCGAATGTCCGCGTCGATGCGCACAAACAATCGGGTCGCGTCGCGCTGCTGGTAGACGGCAACGATATCCGCGTTGGGTGGAGCGTTGCCGGCGGCGTCGGTTACGCTGGGAGGTATGCCGGCCCAATCGGCTGGATTGCCATCGAGCAACACGGTCGCCGCGCACGCAAGGCCGGCAACGATGCACAATGCGACGAACATGCCGAGATTCCGCTGGCCCGGATGGTGCCGGTACCATCGCTGTGCAGCCACGAATAGCAGCAATGCGAGCGGCAGCACCAGCCACCGGGAAAGCGGGACCGCCACCACGGCTGCGAGCGCTTGCGACGTGTCCAGCGCGATCAGGAATGGCGCCGTTGCATCCTCACCGCCCGTTGCGTTGCTGCCTGTGACGACGACCTTCAGCGTTCCGCTTTGCGGCAGCATCGACAGCGGCGCGTAGGTTTCGATGACGGCACTGCTACCGGCTCCGAGACCAAGGCCGACCGGCCACGCCCCGGTGTCATAAGTCGTCGGTGCACCCAGCACCCCGTTGGCGCAAAGCCGGCGTTCGAGCCGGGTGACGCCGGCATCGGCCGTCGTGGTCGTCACCGTTGCAACGAACACCTGGTCGACACCGGCAAGCGGGCCGTGTGCGGTGGCGAGCGTGCAACCCGTCGCCGCATTGTTGTCGCTGTCGACGAGCCATGAAAACGTATGCATTGCGGCGCTGGCGTGGCCACTGCCAAGCACCCCGGCGAAGGTGGCCAGCAATGCCAGATGGCGGATACGGCTAGCTGCTGCGCTGATCATCGTCTGTTTCCTCCCCACCACCTTCAACATCGTTCACGCTGCGGCCGAATGGCAGCCACCGGCGTTCCGCTTTGGTTGCCCCGACGATTTCGATTCCCTGCATGCCCACGAATCCGGCAAGCGGCAGCACGATGTGGAAATCAACATCACCGCGGACGGCAAAACCGGGTAGCGCAGCCACCACCTCGATGACCCAGAAATCGGGACACGCCGGATAACACCGGGGCCGCAATTCGACGACGAGATTCAGCCAGTTCTTGATTCCACCCACCACCAGCAGCGCACCCACGTTCCTCGGTTGCGTCTCGATCGCGACATAGTCGAAGTCGAGTCGACGGCAGGTCATCGCCAGTGGCAGCTTCTCGAACTGCGCTGCGGCTTCGCCAAGGGGTTCGACTCGCATTGCGCACAGTATTCGGCGTACCGACGTCGCGCAGTGGATCGGCGGGGTAACCGCGGGGTTACTTCGCGTGCCGTCGAAACGCCTCCCTCGGCTGCGTGCAGCCACGGCGGTTGTAGTGCACGAGCGCATCGCGAGTCACAGGCAGCCAGCCAGCTGCGCCGATGGTCCGGCAATCAGCACGCGTCTGATAGTATGAAGACACCTGCCTCGCGACGAATTTGAACGATTGAGTCAGTGACCATGAATGCGCACGTGACCTCGGCGGCAGTAAATGTTGACCCCGCGCTGGAAGGGGAGATCGACGCCATCTGCGCGAGCAGTGTTTTTCGCCATTCGCCTCAGCAGCAGCGATTCCTGCGCCATCTCGTCGCCAAGCTGCGCGCCGCTGAAATCGGCGATTTGCGCGAGATGACACTCGGTATAGAAGTATTTCGCCGCCATCCCGGCGCATTCGATCCAAAGAAAGATCCGATCGTCAGGGTCGAAGCTCGCCGATTGCGCGAGCGTCTCGCGCGTTATTACGCGACCGAAGGGGATGCCGCTTCAATCGAGGTCGCGCTGCCGATCGGCAGGTATGTGCCCGTGATCCGCGCGCGCCGCCCACAACCGGCGCCCGGGGCTTCCGCTTCCGCAAGTGCCAGCGCGCTGGAGCAGCGCGCGTGGTACCTGATGCGCACGCGTGTCATCGAGGGCTATCGTGGCGCACTCGAATTGTTCACCCGTGCCACAGTGGAATTCGCGGATTCCGCCTCCGCCTGCCGTGGCTGTGCATGGGCGCGCATCTGCATTGTCGGACATGAAGGGTTGCCACCCGAATCCAACGTGCAGCGCGAACTCATCGCGGCCGCGATCGAGCGGGCAACCTCTCTCGACCCGACTCATCCACACCTGCTGATCCTCAAGGGCGGTTACATCGCGCGCTTCGAGCACGACCTCGCGGCCGCCCATGAACTGCACCAGGCAGGTTTGGCCGGTGCGGAAGGCATGTCGAGCATGCGTACCTCCATGGGGTGGTGGTATTTGCTGAGTGGCCGGTTTGCCGAAGCGGAAGAGACGTTCCAACGTGCCTTTGCGCTGGACCCATTTGGTTTCTGGCACCGGCACAACCTCGCGTCACTGGCGTACGTCCGTCGTCGATACGCTGCCGCGGAAGAACTGCTGGTCGAGGCGCTGGAGATCGAGCCCAGTCACGCTCTGATGCAACTGCTGTTGGCGCGTGTTCATATCCGCAACGGACAAGCCGCAGAAGCGGTGGCCGAAACCGAATCCTGCATGCGTTTGCTTCCCGGCATGCCAGGCCCCGAGCTGTGGCGCGTTGCTGCATTGGCTGGCGTGGGAAACATGCACGCGGCACGCACTGCGATGGACGCGTTCGATGCGCGTGCGGCCGCGGAGAATGCTTCCCCCGTCTGGCGGGCCATGGCACACGCGGCGACAGGCAACCTCGATCGAGCGTTCGACTGCATTGTGCAGGCCGTGCAACGATGCGATTACTGGCTGCCGAACGTCGCGGTAGACCCGGCGTTTGATGCGTTGCGCGCGCAGGAGCGATTCACGCGTGCGATGAGTAATGCGGGCTTGCCGTTTGTGGACTAGATTCGTCAGATGCCTTGGGCTCGTGGGCAGCTTTCGACCTGTCCGTTGAAGCACTGCAGCGGAATCGCCGGTAATATTGAGGCACGGCAAGCGCTGTAAAAGCGAGCCGTGGGAACTGCCATTTCAATTCGAACACACCAGGGGAAAGCATGCGTTTCATTCGTGGGGAGAAGGATTTCTACTCAGGGCTGATGTTTGTCGTGATTGGTGCGGCAGCGGTCATCATCGCCATAAATTACCCAATGGGACAGGCCGCACGCATGGGGCCGGGGTATTTCCCTCGAGCGCTTGGCACGTTTCTGGTGGTCCTCGGCGCCGTCAGCATATGGCGCGGGCTGCGCGTTCGCGGCCCGGCGATATCGCGCTGGAAGTTCCGGCCCGTCGTCGTCGTGCTGGCCAGTGTCGTGGTATTCGGCAACGTCGTGCAGCTTCTGGGCCTTGCGCTCTCCACGCTGTTTCTCGTGTTCGTCGCCAGCGCGGCCAGCCACGAGTTCCGCTGGAAGGAAGCTGCCCTTTCTGGCGTGCTGATGGCTGCACTATGCGTTGGCGTGTTCGTCTTCGGCCTCGGCATCCAGCTGCCGATCTGGCCTGCGTTCGCGTAAGGGAACGCCATGGACCTGCTACAGAACCTCGCGTTGGGCTTCGGCGTCGCCGTCTCGCCTATCAACCTGCTCTACGCGTTCGTCGGCGTGTTGGTTGGAACACTGATCGGCGTGCTTCCCGGCATCGGCCCGGTCGCCACGATCGCGATGCTGCTGCCGGTGACGTACACGCTGACGCCTGTCGCCGCGCTGATCATGCTGGCCGGCATCTATTACGGCGCGCAGTATGGCGGCTCGACGACCGCCATTCTCCTCAATATGCCGGGCGAGAC
The DNA here is from genome assembly GCA_039935875.1 of Casimicrobiaceae bacterium. Taxonomy (GTDB): domain Bacteria; phylum Pseudomonadota; class Gammaproteobacteria; order Burkholderiales; family Casimicrobiaceae; genus VBCG01. The sequence goes on along the minus strand of JBDTJK010000093.1, from coordinate 668 downwards.
ATCCTCGGCGGTGACGTGTCTCGATGGCTACCAGATGGCGCGCAAAGGCCAGGCAGGTGCTGCGCTGACCGTGGCAGCACTCGGTTCGTTCTTCGCCGGCTCGGTGGCAACGGTGATGATCGCCACGGTCGCGGCTCCGCTGTCCGAACTTGCGCTGAAGTTCGGACCGGCCGAGTACTTCGCGCTGATGACGCTCGGACTGATCGGTGCAGTCGTGCTCGCGCACGGTTCGTTCCTGCACGCCGTTTCGATGATCGTGCTCGGGCTGGTTCTGGGACTGTTCGGGACCGACGTCAATTCGGGGATGCAGCGTTACACGTTCGGCATTCCCGAACTGGGCGATGGTCTCGGCGTCGCCAGCGTTGCGATGGGATTGTTCGGATTCGCCGAGATCATCCTGAATCTGCAGTCCGAATCCAAGCGCGATGTGATGACGAGCAAGGTCGGTACGTTGTGGCTGACCTGGGCGCAGTTCAAGAAGGTGTGGCCCGCCGTGTTGCGCGGCACCGGCATTGGGTCGGTCCTCGGGCTCCTTCCCGGTGGTGGGGCGATGCTTGCGTCGTTCGCGTCGTACGCGGTCGAAAAGAAGGTCAGCGCCGATCCCACGGAGTTCGGGAAGGGCGCCATCCAGGGCGTTGCCGGGCCGGAGTCGGCAAACAACGCCGGTG
>JBDTJK010000092.1:0-4832 GCA_039935875.1 Casimicrobiaceae bacterium | reverse complement strand
GACATGATCGCGCACAGCTGCGGCGTGCATCAGGCTCGTGAACTCGAGCGCCGTCACGTGCGGCTGGTGCAACCCACCGGCGGATCGATCGCGCTTGATGCGCTGTATCCGCCGCCGCAAAGCCTGCGCCAGCGCGCATCCTGAGAGCCGCGCGCAGCGCGTGTTGTTGACGGATGCCGCCACAGCTAATAACATGCATCCTATATATATCTTCAACGCGCGGCGCGCGTTCGGCATCCGATGCGCATTCCCGAAATTTGCAGCGAAGACGAGATCCGCACGCTGGTGCATGCGTTCTACGCGGCCGTTCGAGATGACGAAACACTCGGTCCCGTGTTCGCGGCGCATGTCCGCGACTGGAACGTGCACCTCGCGAAAATGGTCGACTTCTGGTCGTCCGTGCTGCTTGGCACCGCCCGCTATCGGGGCACGCCGATGCCGACGCATTGCGCGCTTCCCGGCCTTGCACCGCCGCTGTTCCGGCGTTGGCTCGCGCTATTCCGCCAAACGACCGCGTCGCTCGGCAATCCCTTGCTGCAGGCGAAGGCCGACGAGCTCTCGCAGCGGATAGCACAAAGCCTCTGGTACGGCTATCAACTTACGCACGTGCCGGGCGAGATGCCGGCGGAGCTCGAAGCCGGCTGACGCAGCCAGCCGTGTGCCATGCGATTGACGACGATGACCGACTATGCGCTGCGCCTGTTGATGTACGTGGCGCAGCAGCGGGAACGCCTGTCGACGATCGCGGAAATCGCCACGGCCTATGATATTTCCGAAGCGCACCTGATGAAGGTCACGCATCGGCTGGCCACGCATGGACTGATTGTCACGCTGCGCGGCAAAGGCGGCGGAATGCGTCTTGCCAGGGAACCCGCGGACATCAACCTCGGCGCGGTGGTGCGCTGCGTCGAACCGGACTTCCAGCTGGTCGAATGCTTCGGCGAAAGCAAAGGGTGCCTGCTCACCGGCCGCTGCCGCTTCACCGGCATACTCAATGACGCGCTGGGCGATTTCCTCGCGCGACTCGATCGTCACACGCTGGCGGACATCCTTCTGCCGTCGTCGGTCATGCCGCCGGCGCCACCTGCGCCGCGCGCGCGAGCTGGCGTTCGGTACAATCTCGCCCGATCGCCGACGCGCCGATAACCTCGCCCGTCGCATCGCGCACAAGGCCAAAGCTCAGGTCGACGTAGATCTTGGCGCCGCTCTTGTGCATCGAGCGCGTGGTCATCGCCTTTCCCGAATACTTGGTGACGCCACTGGCGAGGGCCCTGTTGAAGCCGTCCCAGTGCGCACGCCGCAGCCGTTCGGGAACGATCAGGTCAAGGCTCTGGCCAAGCGCCTCGGCGGCACTGTAGCCGAACAGGACTTCGGCGGCGCGATTCCAATAGCGGATCGCGCCCGTGCGGTCGGCGTAGATGATTGCGTCGGGCGCTTGCTCGGCGATCTCCGCGATGAGTACGTACTGTTCAGGTGTGCTGGATGACATTGCGGTTCCACTTTCCCTCGATGCTTGCGACACTGCAACGTGCGCAAGGAATTTGCGTTGCGTTTACGCAATCTCGTGCAGCAATCCGCTGCGCGCCGCAGGATCCTGCTGGTAGAACATTGCCAGCTGCTGATAGACGTCCGCGTATTCGAATGCCAGCAGCGCGGGTTCGGCGAAGAACACTTCCGACATGACCGCGAAGAATTCGGCTGGGCTTTCCGAAGCATAAGGATCGATTACGGTCGCGTCGCCGCACGCCACACGTTCACGAAAATGCTCATAGGCCGCGTTCAGCGTGTCGCGCCACGCGGAGACCGGCATGTCGGATGGCAGCGGAGGGCAGCCGTTGGCCTCACCGTTGCACATGTCGATCTTGTGCGCGAATTCATGGATGACGAGGTTCATGCCGGCGGTTTCCCAGTCCGTGGACGCATCCACGTCTGCCCATGACAGCACGACCGGTCCACCGTGCATCGCCTCGCCGGCAATGGCATCGTCGTTGACGTGCACGACTCCGGCTTCGTCTTCCCATTTCCAGCCGGGAACGAACGCGCCTTCGTACAGGATCACGTTTTCGAAACCGTCGTACAGCGCGAGATCGAGGTTCAGCACCAGCACGCACGCCTGTGCGGCGACGATCACCCGCTGCAGCGGCGTGACGGCGAATCCGCGCGCGCCGATGATGCTCTTGGCGTCGAGAAACAGCACCACCTTGTCACGCAGCCGCGCGCGCTCGTCGTCGTTGTAGATCGTGGCGAACGCGAGCTGCGAAAGCGCATCATTCCACAACGAATCGGGTATCGCGGCATGCTCCAGCACCCGCTTTCGACGCCACTGCCGCAGTGCATCGAACATCCGCTAGCTGTCGTCTTCCGCGCCGTCGTCGGCCGCAGGCGCGGGAGGTGCCGGCAGCGCCGGCGTGGCGCCGAGCAGGCGGTTCGCTTCGGCCTCAGGCAGCGCCTCGACGTCGCGCAGCTTGCGCGCGATCGTGCGGCTCTTGCGACCGGCGTCGTCGAGCGTCTTGCCAACGTTGTCGAGCTTTTCCTTGGTCTTGCTCAGCAGCTCGCCAAACTTGCCGAATTCGGTCTTCACTGCACCCAATACACGCCACACTTCGGTCGACTGCTTCTCGATCGCCAGCGTGCGAAATCCCAGTTGCAGGCTGTTGAGCATCGCGGCGAGGTTCATCGGGCCGGCCAGCATCACGCGGTGCTCCCGCTGCAGCGTCTCGGCCAGGCCCGCCCGCGACACCGCCTCGGCGTAAAGCCCTTCGGTGGGAATGAACAGGATCGCGAAATCGGTGGTGTGCGGTGGCTCGATGTACTTGTCGCGGATCTTCTTCGCCTCTTCCCGGAAAAAAACGTCGAGCGCGCGACGGCTCGCCTCCATCGCCGGCACGTCGGCGCGGTCCTGCGCATCCTGCAAGCGCTGGAAGTCTTCCAGCGGGAATTTCGCGTCGATCGGCAGCCAGCAGGGTTCGCCGTCCTCGCTGCGCCCCGGCAGCGAAATCGCGTACTCGACGCGATCCCTGCTGCCTGGGCGAGTGACCACGTTGGTCGCGTATTGCTGCGGCGTCAGCATCTCGGCGAGCAATGCGCCGAGCTGCACTTCGCCCCAGCCGCCCCGGCTCTTGACGTTGCTCATTACGCGCTTGAGGTCGCCCACGCCAACGGCCAGCGTCTGCATTTCGCCAAGGCCCTTGTGCACCTGCTCGAGCCGCTGCGACACGAGCTGGAATGAATCGCCGAGGCGCTTTTCCAGCGTCGCCTGCAGCTTCTCGTCGACGGTGGCACGCATCTGCTCGAGCTTTTTCTCGTTGTCGTGGCGTAGTGTCTCGAGCTTCTGCTCGATGGTCAGTGTCAGCGTAGCGAGCGCCTCGCCGAAGTGCTTGAGCTGCGTTGCCTGCGCGCCCTGCGCATCGCTCAACGACTGTCGCGTGCCACTTTGGAACTCGGTAAGGCGCTCACCGACTTCGCGTCGCAATATGACCGCGGCTTCCGCCTGCTCCTGGCGTGCACTGCCGAGGTCGGCGCGCATGCCGCGTTCGTGCTCGGCGGCGCGCTCGGAATGGCTCGCAATCCGTGCGCGCAGGTCCGCGGTCTCCTGCATCGCGTGGTCGCGATCGTGCTGCAATCGCGACAGCCGCGCGAGCAGCACGCACAGCAGTGCCACTGCGGCCAGCATCGCCACTGCGATAACACCGAGTAGCCAGGTTTCGCTCATCTAGCGTTGATCCTCGTCCGGGTCTGATCGCGCTCGTGCGCGGCCGAAGCGCTGCCGCAGCGCCGTGTGCGCCTGCGCCGGCAGTATTGGCGGCGCTTGCGAAACCCGTCTATTCTGCCGCAGTCCCGCCTTGGTCGAGCGCCGCGAAGCTCGCCAGGCATGATCGCCCAGACAATGCGACGCTGGGTTCCCGCTGGCGCGGGAATGTCGGCGTTGCGCGCTGCCCTGGCGGCAAACGCGCGATCGAACATCGTCAGATCGTCGCGGTCACGCCGCTTCGCGGCTGGCGCGCTTGCGTTCGTGTTCCTTCAAGTGGCGCTTGCGGATGCGGATCGATTGGGGGGTGACCTCGACGAGCTCGTCGTCGGCGATGAATTCAACCGCGTATTCCAGGTTGAGCTGGATCGGTGGCACCAGGCGCACTGCTTCGTCGGTGCCTGAAGCGCGCACGTTGGTCAACTGTTTACCTTTGATCGGGTTGACGACAAGGTCGTTGTCACGGCTGTGGATGCCGATCACCATGCCTTCGTACAGCATCTCGCCGGGCGCCACGAACATGCGACCGCGCTCCTGCAGTTTCCACAGTGCGTAGGCGACGGCCGGACCGTCTTCGGCGGAAATCAGCACGCCATTGCGGCGCTCAGGGATTTCGCCCTTCACCGGCGCATAGCCATCGAACACGTGGCTCATCAGTCCGGTGCCTCGCGTCAGGTTCATGAACTCGCCCTGGAAACCAATCAGGCCGCGCGCAGGAATCCGGTATTCGAGGCGCGTGCGGCCGCGCGAATCGGATTCCATGTTGGTCAGGTCGCCGCGGCGCGGACCCAGCGCCTCCATCACCGCGCCCTGATGGCTCTCCTCGACGTCGACCGACAGCATCTCGTACGGCTCGTGGATCTCGCCATTGACTTCGTGCGTGACGACGCGCGGACGCGACACCGCGAGCTCGAAGCCTTCACGGCGCATGTTTTCGATCAGGATCGTCAGGTGCAGTTCGCCGCGCCCGGAGACCAGGAACGCGTCGGTGTCGCCGGTGTCCTCGACCCGCAGCGCCATGTTGACCAGCAACTCGCGCGCAAGGCGGTCGCGCAGGTTGCGCGACGTCACGTACTTGCCTTCG
>JBDTJK010000091.1:0-17176 GCA_039935875.1 Casimicrobiaceae bacterium | reverse complement strand
CGGGGCGGCGGCGGCGGGGACGGCAGCGGCCGCCACTACTGCCGGCGCGGCCGTGGCGACCGGCGCGGCCGTGGCCGCCGGTTGTGCAGTGGCGGACGCAGCGCTCGCCACGGTGGCTGCGGCAGCCTGCACCGGCATCGCGGGTTCGATGAAATGTGCGCCGGAATGGTTGGCGATATAGACGACGGCGCGCTGCACGTCGTCGTCGGCGAGGTCAGGGTTGCCGCCCTTCGCGGGCATCATGCCCGTCTTGCCGGTGTAGCCGCTGATGGCATGCTTGAACAGCGTGTCGGCGCCTTCGGCGACGCGCGGCTTCCAGGCCGCGAGGTCACCCATCTTCGGCGCGCCGGCCAGACCCGCCTCGTGGCAGGTCTTGCAAACCTGCGCGAAGACCTGTTCGCCGCTCAGCACCACTCGCGGCGCATTGGGGTCGGAAACCTCGACCGCGCCGACCGGCGCCAGGCGCATCTTGCGCACCCCCGGGTCCTCGCGGACATCGGAGACGCCGCTGGTGAAAAGCTGGGACAGCAGCCCGATCACGGTGATCGGAACGATGAACGCAAGCGCGACGACGATGGCAAGCTGCTTGGGTGTCTTGATCAGGGGTTCGTGCTGATGGTCTTCCGGCATGGTCGCGGCGGTCAGGGTGAGCGAGAGAAGTGAACAAAGGGCAAGAGTTCGATTATACCCAACACCGGGCTTTTTCTGGACGCTGTGGGCCTGCGACCGCTACAATCGCCGACTTCGCGCCCGTAGCTCAGTTGGATAGAGTATTGGTTTCCGAAGCCAAGGGTCACAGGTTCGAATCCTGTCGGGCGCGCCATTTGCAGCCGCAGTCGAAAGCGCCGCGGGCCGCTTGCGACCGCCATCTTCCGGATTCCGCAAAGCCGGCAGCGGACCCTGCACAGGGCCGCGCATGCCGCTATCGTTCGAGGACTTGCGTGACCACACCGATGCCGATCGCTACACGCGTGTTTCCTGCGCATGCCCCCAGGCCAACGCATGGTGGCCCGCTGGGCGCTGATCTCCCCGCACGCACAGGACGCTCGTGGATCGCACTTGCATGGCACGCGATGTTGCCGCTGGTGGCACTGTTGTTGATCGCGTCGGCGCGGGCGGAGACCGTCGATCCCAAGCCGTATTTCGCCAACCCCGAGTTTCGGGAGGTCAGGATCTCGCCGTCGGGCAAGTATCTGGCCGCGCTCACGCCGTCGGCAGGAGGGCGCATCGGACTCGCCGTGATGGCGCTCGTTAAGCGCGAGCCGAAGTTGATCGCGGTCGTCGACGGCTACGACATCGGACGCTTCAGCTGGGTCAACGACGAGCGGCTCGTCTATTCGGTATTCGACGCGCAATCGGGATTGGGCGAACAGAACGGCGGCGGACTGTTCGCCGTCGATCGCGAGGGCCACAGCACGCGGATGCTCGCGCCGACGGCGAAGATGCAAGCCGATTCGGGCGCAATGGTCGGGCGTGACATGGAGGTGCTGCGGACATTGCGCGACGGCAGTGACGATATCCTGGTGTTGACCAATGATATCGACACCAAGTATCCGGACGTTTTCCGCGTGAATACACAGACGGGTCGCAAGACGCTGGAGTCACTCGGCAAGCCGGGCAATGCGATCAGCTGGATTCCCGATGCGAGCGGCCGCTTGCGAGGCGCCGTGACCGACGAGAACACGCTGGTCACCCGCAGTTGGTGGAAGCCTCCCGGCAGCGACAAGTGGGCACTGATCGGCACGTTCGGATTGCGCGACTCGCGCATCGTGCCGGTCGCATTTGATGGTGACGGCAGCATGATCGTGGCGTCCAACGTCGGCCGCGACACGTTCGCGCTGTACCGGTTCGACGCTGCGAAGAACGCGGTGGGCGAGGTGCTCGCTGCCTACCCGCGCGCCGACTTCGAAGATGGTCTCGTCTATGACTATGCCAAGAAGAAGATCGTCGGCATGCGCTATGACGCCGAGCGTGCGGGTGCCGTGTGGTTCGACGACGAATGGGCGCGCGTACAGGCCGCCGTCGACAAGGCATTGCCGGATACCGACAATCAGCTCGCGCGCGCGGATGCCTCGCATTTCCTGGTGACTTCGTTTTCCGACCGCGATCCGGGCCGCTGGTACCTGCTCGATACCGCGAGCAGCAAGCTCGAGCTCCTCGGCGAGGCGCGCAAGTCCATTGATCCTGCAAAGATGCCGGCACGCAAGGCTGTCCGTTATCCGGCGCGCGACGGCCTCGAGATCCCGGGATTCCTGACGCTGCCGCGGGGCCGCGCGGCGCACGACCTGCCGCTGATCGTGCTGGTGCATGGCGGCCCGAACGTGCGCGGCACGCACTGGGCATGGAACCCGGAGGCGGCATACCTGGCGGCACTCGGTTACGCGGTGCTCGAGCCCGACTATCGCGGAAGCATGGGCTGGGGCACCCGTTTGTTCCATGCGGGGTGGAAACAATGGGGGCGCAGCATGCAGGACGATCTCAATGACGGCATGGATTGGCTGGCGCAACAGGGGACGATCGATCCGAAGCGCGCATGCATCATGGGCGCGAGCTACGGTGGCTACGCGGTGATGGAAGGCCTCGCGCGCGATCCGTCGCGTTGGCGTTGTGGCATCAACTATGTCGGCGTCACCGACATCAGCCTGATGTTCAGCGTCACGTGGTCGGACTTCGCCGGCTCCGACTACCTCAAGTACGCGTTCAAGGAACTGGTCGGCGATCCGGACAAGGACGCTGCGATGCTGAAGGCGGTGTCACCCCTCGAGCATGCTTCCAGCATCAAGGCCCCGGTGCTGATGGCGTATGGCGGATCCGACCGGCGCGTGCCGATCATCCACGGCGAACGGATGCGCGATGCCATCGAGAAGAACGGCACGCCGCTGGAATGGGTCGTCTACCAGGACGAAGCGCACGGGTTCCTGCTGGAGAAGAACCGCTACGATTTCTACTCGCGCGTCGCTGCGTTCCTGGGCAAGTACCTGCCGGCCAATCCATAGCGCGCAAGACGGCAATGACTCACCATCTGGAGGCCGTTGCATCCGCGGGCTGCGTCGCTGTTGCACCACTCGATGCGCGAGAACGTCTTCTACGCGCGCTCGGTCGGCCAGGAACGCCTGGACGCGTCAGTCGTACGAGCGCCGATAGAAGATGCCGAGGCCGCTGATGGTGCCGGCTTCGACGCGCAACGTCAGCGTGCGCGACAGCGCATATTCGAGGCGCAGGGCGTTGCTGGCGACTGTCAGTCCCTGCTCGTAGACGAGTGTCAGGCGATTCGACAACCGCTTGCCGATCGACACCACCTGTCCGCTGGCCGGCGTCGATCCGCTCGAAGGACCCGAATCGGCGCTGCGCAGCGAGATGTCGTCGAGGCCGATCTGCTGCGCGATGCGCGCGCCGATCGGACGACCGCTGCCGCCGAGCAGGTAGGACGATGCGGCGGCCAGCGCAGCGGTGTCGGCTGCAGAACCGGTCCCCGGCGGTTGCCCGGTGATCAGCCACGATAGCTTTTCGCCATCGGATACCGGCGGATTCGACGTCAACTGGATGCGCGGGATGCGCACCGTGCCGGTCACTTCGACACCCGCCTCCACCGCCAGGTTCTTGCGCAGCGCGACGATGTCGAGCGCAGGATTGTCGAGCGGGCCGTTGAAGATCAGGCGCCCGCGATCGATCGTCAGCTGCTGCCCGAACGCGTAGTACGTGCCGCGTTGCGCGCTGATCGTCCCCTGTCCGTTCAGCGTGCCGTCGCTCGACGTCGTCACGTGCACGTGGCCGCCGAGCTGCGCTTCGAGCCCCTCGCCGCTGAACGTCATTGCCCGCCCGAGGTCCACCTCAAGATCCAGCGCGAGTGCCGGGATTCGCTTGTCCTTGTCCGGCGCCTCGCGCTTTGGCGCACCCTTGATCACCACGTCGTCACCCAGCAGCACGGTGCTCGGAACATAGACGATGGAGCCGCGGTCGACACCGATCTTGCCGGACAGCGCGAGCTTGTGCGCGGTGGTGCTGATCACGCCATCGCCGGTGACGACGAGAGTGAGATCGGGACGGTTGAGCAGGCGGAAGCGCTCGGCGTGCCAGCTGACGTGCGCGCCTTCGCCGTTGGCGTCGGCGCGCGCGAGCGTGCCGCTGGCGGTGAAGCGGCCATCGCCACCGGCGAACGAGAGTTCATCCAGCTTGACGACGTTTTGTGCCAGCGACGCGCGCAGCCGTCCGTCGGCAAGCGACAGCCCCCATTGCGGTGCATCTACGCGCAGCGCGTCGCCGCTCAAGCGACCGCCGAGGACCGGCGCGCGTAACGTGCCCGTAGCCTGCAGGTCGACATCCGCGCGGCCGCTGACGACGGCGGAGGTGCCAAGCCATGGCTGCAGTGGCGCCAGCGACGCCAGCGCGGCCGTCAGGCGCGCGTTGATCGGGGCATCCAGCGACGGCACGCCAGGTGTCGCGCCCGGCGCCAGCGTCGCGTGCAGCGTGGCGCTGCCGGCACGCAGCGAGTCGAGCGAAGCGTCCAGTGTCCACGCGTCCTCGTGGATGCGGGCGTCGACCGCCAGCTTGCGGATGCCAAGCGCGAAGTCGGGCGCGGCCGGCGACAGCGCATCGCTGGCGAATACATCGCCGCGTTCGCTGCGCACACCGAAGGTGCCGTCGATGCGCGGGGTCGCCGCCAGCGCCCACTCGCCTTGCAACGTCAGCGTCGACGCGACCGGCAGCGGATGTCCGGCGAGCCGTGCAATGGCATCCAGCGGCATGCCGTCGAAGCGGCCGCGTGATGCGATCCGCCCGTGATCGACGAGCAGATCACCGATCGCGATGTTGCCGCCCGCGACGCTCAGCGATGCTGCCCCGACGTGCACGTTGCGTGCTGCGATGTCGATCGCAGCCGGCGCGCGCAACGTGGCCGCCAGCGTGCCCTCGACGCCGAACGTGTCGAGCATGCCATGCCACGCGAGCGGCAATCCGTTGCCAGCCTGCAGCGCGCCGTGCGCGGTGGCCGCCAGACGATCGCCGGCGCCAGCGAGCGCAACGCTCAACTGGTGGCTGGCCAGTGTTCCGTGCACCACCAGGCTGGCGCTGGCCAGCGCCCGCGTCGCATTGGCGATGCCGGTCGCCCGTGCGTCGATCGCCAGCGTGCGCTGCGCGAACGGCAACGGATGGCGCGCGTCGCCGCCACCACCCACATCCGCGTTCAGCGATAGGCTCGCCACGCGGCTGCCGTCGGCGAACAGCAAGCGCCTGGCGCTGCCATCGAGGTGCGCGGACACCCACGCGGGCGTGATCGACAGCGTGCCGGCGGCATGCAATGCGCCTTCGCGCAATGCGAGCGATCCTTGCGGCAGCAGCGCTGCGACGTCTGCCACGCGCGGCACATCGAGGCTGAACGCGAGCGCGTCGCCGCTGTTACCGGCGTTGCCCTGCGCGGTCACGTGCGCGTTGCCGACACGCACGTCGAGCGCGATATCGCGCGCGACGCTGGCTGACAACGTCGCGTGCGCGCTGCCGCTTGCAGGCTGCGTGCCGATCCGGGCACCGGGCGCCAGCGTCGCGTCGGCACGCAGCGACCATGCGGGCGATAGCTCGCCGCGAAGCTTGACGTTGCCTTGCAACGCGCCGGCGGGAAACGCGCCGAGCCGCGACGGATCGAAGCGGCTCGCCACCAGGTCGAATGCGAACGGGCGCTTGCCGGTAAACGAGACCTCGCCATGCCCGTCGAGCGCACCGGCGGCAGCGGCAAGGTGCGCGCGCGACAACTTGACGCGCGAATCGGCAACGCGCGCGGCGAACGCCAGCGACAGCGCGCGGGCGCTGTCGGTCAGGCGGCCATCAAGGGTCTGCACGTCGGCATTGCCGCTCGCGCGCAAGTTGCCACTGACGCGCGACGCGACCAGCGCGCCATGGATCGCGTGCAGGTCGATCGCGTCGAGTGTCAGCGCCGCGGTGGCGGCATGCGCTGCCAGTTCCACTGTCATGCTGCCGGACACACGACCACTGCGGCCGAGGCGTGCATCGAGCGTGCGCAGCTCGATGGTCTTCGCTTTCTGCGCGAAGCTCGCCGACAGCGAGCGCACGGGGATGCGGCCTGCGTCGATCGGTCCGGCAGCGTCGTTGCTGAGTGCGAAGTCGCCGGCGAAGCCATCTGCGGCGGGCCGTGCATGCAGGCGCACTGCGAGCAACGAGCGTGGCCACCCGGGATCGAAGGCCGCCACGTCGACGTTGCTGGCATCGAGGTCCAGCGTATCGAAAATGGCCGCGGCGAACGGCGTCAGCTGCGTGCGTGCGGTGAAGTGCGCGTCGCGCGCGTGGCCATCGGCGGTGATGCCGATGCGTGCCAGCACACCTTCGATCGTCGCGTTGGCGGACACGTCGCGCAGGTCATCGCTGCCGGCGAACGCCAGGTGACCGCCGAGCGCGAAGGGTGCTACCGCGGCGAGGGTCGCGTCGCCACTGACGCGTCCGCGGTCGAACGCGAGCGTCACGTCGCTGACGGCGTGTTCGCGCGCGCTGCCGCGATAGCCGAATGCGATGCCGGTCACGCGACCCGCGCGCTCGCCAAGCTTCCAGTCGAGCGTGGTGACGCTTGCGTGCGCGATGACGACGTCTAACGGCAATCCAAGCGAGCGTGGCAGTTGTGCCGGTGCGCCGTCGGATGGCGCAATGCTCAATTCGATCGATTGTGCACCGAGCGCATCGACATGCAGTTCGCGCCGTGCCAGCGCGGCCGGCTGCCACTCGAGGACGATATTGCGCGCGACGATCTTCGCCGTCGCCCCATTCCAGCGCAGCTCGGCCAAATGCAATTTGGACAATAGCGATCCGCGCGCACCAGTCACCGTGAGCTTGCCGTCGGTGAGCCGCGTGACCTTCGTGATCAGGTACGCAAGGCCCGTCTCGGAACTGGCGAACATCGCCACTGCTGCAATTAGCGCGATCACCAGCACCACGGCACCGCCGAAGGTCCACAGCGCCGCGCGTGCGGCGCGTCGGCCGCGACTGCGCGCGAGCGGTGGAGGCAGGTGCGGCTCGTCGCTCAAAACGCGAGCCCCACTGAAAAGTGCACACGCACCTGGTGCACGTCCTGCCCATAGGCAAGATCGAGGCGGAACGGGCCGATCGGCGTGCGCAGCCGCGCGCCGACGCCGTAGCCGAGTGCCAGGTGCCGCAGTTCACGCGGCGCATCGACCGCGTTGCCGGCATCGACGAACGTCGCGATGCCGATCGTGTCGTTGACCCAGCGCGTGACTTCGCTGCTGGCGACCGCGTAATAGCGACCAGGCACGATGGCGTCGCCGCTCTTCACGCCGAGGCTCTGGAAGGCGTAGCCGCGTACCGTCGTGTCGCCACCTGTGCGGAACAGCAATGCCGATGGAATGCCGTTGCGCGAATCCGCGATCACCGCGCCCGCTTCGGCGCGCATCGATACCTCGAAATTGCGCGCAAGCGGATGCCACGCCGCGAACTGCGCGATCACGCGTCCGAATCCGCGCGTCGACACGCCGGGGAGGCCGGCACCGGTCTGCATCGCGAAGTTGAAGCCACGCGTCGGTGCGATCAGGTCGTCCGTACGCCGCCAGGTGCGGATGGCGTCGACGTACAGCGCGTGCGAGGTGATGTCATCGCTGCCCTGCGGCGACTGGCGATCGAAGTAGTAGGCGGCGCCGAAGTTCCAGTTGTCGCGCTCGTCTATGCCCTGCCGACGCACGCCGGCCACGGCGGTGGCGGTGACCAGGTTCTCGATGTCGGTGCGCTCGACTTGCGCGCTGACACTGTCGGTCCACCCCGCGGCGCTTGGCGGCTTGGTCAGGCGCGCCGACAGGCTGGACAACTTCTGCTCCAGGCGCGCATCGATCGCGAGCTGGGTTGCACGCGAATCGACGTCGACATCGCGATAGCTGACGTTGGCGCGAAAATGCGTGTCGGTCGAATAGCCGATGCCGGTATCGATGCGCTTGGTCGGTGCCTCGATCACTGCGACGTTGACGGCCGACGCCTCGGCGTGGGCCGGATCGGCATCGATGCTGGCCTGCACGCTGGCGAAATAGCCGCTCGCGTTGAGCCTGCGCGCGAACTGGTCGAGCGCAGGCTGGTCGTAGCGCGACCCCTTGGCGAGGGTGCTGAAGTTCAGCACCAGCTCGGGTGGGTAGCGCTTGAGACCGGTGATGTGCAGGTCGCCGAAGTGGAACAGCGGACCGCTCGCGAGCGTCACCGCGAGATCGGCCGCCAGCGCGTCGGGATCGATCGACGCTTCGCTGGCGGCGATCGCGGTGGCCGCGTATCCGGAAGCCGCGAGTTGCGCGACCGCGGCGTTCTTGGCCAACATCCAGCGCGATTGCGTGAACACATCGCCCTGCGGAAGCCGCCAATCCCCTTGCAGTCGCGCGATCGCAGCGGTGCCGATCGGCGTATCGCGTGCCGCCGCGCCATTGACCTGCACGTTCACCTCGCGAATGCGCACCGGATCGCCGGGAGTCAGCGTCAGCACGACAGTCGCGGGCTTATCGCGAGCGTCGACACTGATTTCGGCGTGTGCGTCAAACCAGCCGCTGGCTGCGGCGACGTCGCGCGTTTCGCCGAGCGCGTCGCGCGCCAGCCGATCGAACAGCGGCGGCGTCATGTCCGCGAAATCCTGCCAGCGCGCGAGGCCGACGTTGGCCTCGATCAGCGGTCGCAATGCAGAAGGGGCGTCGATGCGCAGCCGATAGCGAAACGCGTCCGCGCCAGTCGCGGGGACGTCGTGCTGCGTGCTTGCTGCGGTTGCGGTGGCCGGAAGCGCCGGCGCGGGAGGCTCAGCGCTGCGTGCGAGACTCGCGTGCAGCATCACCAGCAACGTCGCCGCTGCCATCCGCGTCAGGCAACGGCGCGCTCGCGGGCATGGAGCACGCGCCGCTGCACGGAGTTGCGGGCTGCGGCTGGGCATCGACGGCGTCAGGTGTAGCGGAAGGTATGCCTGCATCCGGGGAAATCAGCGGCGGATTGTCGGGATTCCAGCCGCGCGGATAGTCGAGCGGCTGCAGTGGCGCAATCGGCGTGTAATCGGGCGGGTTCAGCACCGGCAGATCCGGTACCGCATCCCGCGGCCAGTTGAGATCATACGGTGCAGGCATTCCGCTCAGGAACCAGATGAGCGGATCTTGCCGTCCGTACGAAAAACGGTCCGTGCTTGCACAACCGGCCAACAACACCGAAACGGCAAGCAAAAACGCAATGCGGCGCATGGAAAGCTCCGTGGTACGACCGATGCAGGCGAGTTTCGCACATTCCCTCGGAAACGCGTAGCAAATGTCGGTTGGCGCACGCGATCCCGGTTCGTGGGCGTGGTTTGCGCGCCACCCACGTTCCCGCCGGCTATCCACCTACGGCTCGTGCGGGCGCGGGGAAAGGGACGGCAGGAGACACATCGATCGGCTGCAAAACGCACACGTTCATGCAATCAGCATAGCGCCGGCTCGACGGCTTGGGTTTGAATTCTGGCAGATACGGCGATTGCCTCGCGTCCACGAACAATCGTTCGATGAATCTACCCTTTAGTTGCGGAAATACCTTTCAATCATTCGCTAAGTCGCTATTTTTACTGATAAAACAAAAAGTGTTGGATTTTGGCCGTAAGTCCTTGTTCACAAAAAGAAATAGTTGACCCTGCCGTTGCCGCACGCGTATAGTCGCGTCAAAGTGGTAAAAAGTGGGTCAAAGTGGGGTAAAGGTGCCGCGCATTGCGCAGCATCGGCGCGCGGTTAGTAGCCACTCACATCTGACCGGCGCGCGAAGCGAAACAAGGTGGCGGAACTCATGACCGGTGGTGTCGAAAGTGGCGCGCAGCAAAACGGCGGATTGCCCGTGTTCCGCGGCATCGCCCGGCTGGCGCTCGACGCCAAGGGCCGCCTGGCCATCCCCTCGCGCAACCGCGCGGCACTCGCGAATGGCAGCGGACGCATCGTCATCACCGCCGATCCGAGCCGCTGCCTGCTGGTCTATCCGGTGGATGCCTGGGAACCGATTCAGGCGCGATTGATGTCGCTGTCGTCGTTCGACGAACGCATTCGGGCGCTGCAGCGCTTGCTGGTCGGCTATGCGGATGACGTCGACATCGACGCCGCGGGCCGCGTGCTGATCCCGCCACCTTTGCGCGAATTCGCCTCGCTGGCGAAGGACGTCGTGCTGGTGGGGCAGGGGCAGCGACTCGAACTGTGGGATGCGGCCGCGTGGGATGCGCAGACGGCGCGTGTCACGGCGTTCGACGCAGGCGGCGTGCCTCCCGAACTGTCCGGTTTTTCACTGTGACCGATGCGCACATCCCTGTCCTCGCCGACGAAGCCGTTGCCGCCCTGCAGATCCGCGCCGACGGTTGCTACGTCGATGCGACGTTCGGGCGCGGCGGTCATGCGCGGCGTATCCTCGCCGCACTGTCGCCGGGTGGACGCCTGGTCGCGCTCGACCGCGATCCCGACGCCGAGCGCGCAGCGCGCGCAATCGACGATCCCCGCTTCGTTTTCCGCCGCGCGTGGTTCTCCGAAATGCCCGCTGTACTCGACGATCTCACCCTCCCCCTCGTCGACGGCGTGCTGCTCGATCTCGGAATCTCCTCGCCGCAGATCGATGTTGCCGCGCGCGGCTTCTCCTATCGCAACGACGGTCCACTCGACATGCGCATGGATCCGGCGCGCGGCGAGTCGGCGGCGCAGTTCGTTGCGCGCGCGAGCCTGCGCGAGCTGACCCAGGTCATCCGCGACTATGGCGAAGAACGGTTTGCTCAGTCGGTTGCGCGTGCAGTTGTTGCGGCGCGGACGCGGGAACCCATCGTCACCACTCGCCAACTGGCCGCGGCCGTCGCGCAAGCCATCGGCGCGCGCACGCGGGGTGATTGGCGTCAGGATCCGGCCGCGCGCACGTTCCAGGCCCTTCGGATTTTCGTGAACCGTGAGCTCGACGAACTGCAGCTGGCGTTGCCGCGCGCCTGCGCACGGTTGCGCACGGGCGGCCGCGTGGCCGTGATCAGCTTTCATTCGCTCGAGGACCGCATCGTCAAGCGCTTCATCGGCGCGCACAGCAAGCCGTGGCGCGGCGACCCGCGACTTGCGCGACTGTCGCTGCAGCAGTCGCAACTGCCGACGCCACCGCTCGCGGCCATCGGGCGCGCGCAACGGCCGACAGATGCGGAGGCGTCGGCGAATCCGCGCTCGCGCAGCGCCGTGCTGCGCGTCGCCGAGCGCACCGACGCTGCGTTGCCCGCGGATTTCTTCGACGCCGGCGACGCCCCATGACTCGACTCAACCTGCTGCTGCTGGCGATTGCCGTGGCGAGTGCGCTGTCGCTGGTCACCGCGCGCCACCAGTCGCGCAAGCTGTTCGTCGAGCTCGAGCATGCGCAGGGCGATGCACGCGGCTACGAGACCGAATACGGCAAACTGTCGCTCGAGCAGTCGACGTGGGGCATGCCGTCGCGGATCGAGAAGATCGCACGCGAGCAGCTGAAGATGCAGCTACCGGATGCAGGCCGCATCGAAGTGGTGACCGGCGAGGCGGTGCGATGAGAGGCTTTGCCGCCAGGGCCAAGGCGGTGGCGCCGGTGCGCCTGCCGGGGTCGCGGGCCGCGTTCCTGTTCGCGGCGCTCGCGCTGGCGTTTGCCGTGCTTGCGGCGCGCGCGCTGTACCTGCAATGGTTCGACAACGTGTTCCTGCAGCAGCGCGGCGCCGCGCGCTATTCGCGCGAGGTCGAATTGCCCGCGCACCGCGGCCGCATCGTCGACCGCTTCGGCAGTCCGCTGGCGATCTCCACGCCAGTCAAGTCGCTGTGGGCGTTTCCGCAGCAGTTCGATGCAACGCCCGCGCAGATGACGGCGCTGGCCCGCGTGCTCGACACGTCGCCGGCGTTGCTGTCGAAGCGCGTGGCCCGCGCCGACGACTTTGTCTACCTTGCCAAGGAAATATCCCCGGAGACCGCCGAGCGGGCGCTTGCGCTGCAGATTCGCGGACTCAACGACGAGAACGCCTATCGCCGCTATTACCCCGGCGGCGACGTCACCAGCCACCTGATCGGCTTCACCGGCGACCACGACGCCGGACAGGAAGGAATGGAGCTCGCGCAGCAGCCGTGGCTCGCCGGCATCCCCGGCAGCCGCCGCGTGATCGTCAACCGCCGCGGCGACGTCGTCGAGGACGTGGCGTCGATCCGCGCGCCGCAGGAAGGGCGCGATCTCGCGCTGTCGATCGATTCGCGGCTGCAGTACCTAGCGTTCCGCGAATTGAAGAACGCTGTCGAGGCCAACAAGGCGCACGCCGGCGGCATCGTGATCCTCGACGTGCACACCGGCGAAATTCTCGCGCTCGCCAACTGGCCGGCGTACAACCCCAACAATCGTGATCGGATGGCGCGCGATCGCATGCGCAATCGCGCGCTGACCGATGTATTTGAGCCAGGCTCGACGCTGAAGCCGTTCACCATTGCCGCGGCGCTCGACATCGGCAAGGTGCGCCCCGACACGCTGATCGACACCAACGGCGGCGTGATGACGATCGGCTCGGCGACCATCCACGATGCGCACCGCGAAGGCACGCTGACGGTGTCGCAGGTGATCCAGAAGTCGTCCAACATCGGCGCCGCGAAAATTGCACTGTCACTGTCGCCGGACACGATGTGGCGCGAACTGTCGGAAGCGGGCTTCGGCACGCTTGCGCATACCGGATTTCCCGGCGAGGTATCCGGGCGCTTGCGTCCGGCCAAGACGTGGAAGCCGATCGAGCAGGCGACTATCAGCTACGGGCACGGCATTTCGGTGAACCTGGTGCAGCTCGCGCATGCATACACGATCTTTGCCACCGACGGCGAGCTCGCGCCGATCACGCTGCTGAAGACCGATACCGCGGTTGCCGGGCATCGCGTGATCAAGGCGGAAACTGCCGCCCAGGTGCGACACATGCTGGAGACCGTCACGCAGCCCGGCGGCACGGCGCCGCGCGCACAGGTCGCGGGCTACCGCGTGGCGGGCAAGACGGGCACCGCGCACAAGCTCGAGAACCACGTCTACGTGAACAAGTACGTCGCGTCGTTCGTCGGCTTCGCACCCGTATCCAATCCGCGGCTGGTGGTCGCGGTGATGATCGACGAGCCTGCGGGCGACTACTACGGCGGCGGGGTCGCGGCGCCGGTATTCTCAAGGGTGATGGGCGCGGCGCTACGCATGCTCGGCGTGCCGACCGACGCGCCTCTCGACAACGTCGTGCTGCCGGCCGGCGATGCGCCCTCCGTGCGCGAGGACACATGAGCGTGCACGAAGCCGCCGCAGCGATCGCCAGGCTCGGCCTCACGCCCCGATCGATCACTGCGGATTCGCGCGCCGTCTCGCCAGGTGACGCGTTCGCGGCGTTTCGCGGCGCGCGTGCCGATGGGCGCGACCATATCGGCGACGCGCTTGCGCGCGGCGCATCGGCGGTGCTGTGGGACGATGACCATTTCACATGGGATCCGCAGTGGCAGGTCGCGAACGCGCCAGTTGCCGGCCTGCGGGTGAAGCTCGGCGGGATCGCGAGCCTCGTGTTCGGCAACCCGTCGGCTTCGATGTGGATCGTCGGCATCACCGGCACCAACGGCAAGACTTCGTGCGCCCAGTGGATCGGCGCTGCACTCGATTCGCCGGCACATCGCGCGGCGGTGATAGGCACGCTCGGCAACGGATTTCCCGGCGCGCTTGCAGCTTCGTCGCACACCACGCCCGACGCGGCCGAGTTGCAGGCGACGCTGGCTGCGCTGCGCGACGCAGGCGCCGAAAGCGTGGCGATGGAGGTATCGTCGCACGGGCTCGAGCAGGGCCGCGTCAACGGCGTCGAATTCGACGTCGCGCTGTTCACCAACCTGACGCGCGACCATCTCGACTACCACGGCACGATGGCGGCCTATGGCAGCGCGAAGGCGCGCCTGTTCGCGTGGCCCGGACTGCACGCGGCGGTGATCAACATCGACGACGCGTTCGGCCAGCGTCTCGCCGAAGACGTGCGCGAGCGGGGGGCACGCGCGCTGACCTATGGCCGCGTCAGCGGAGACGTGCACGCGACATCGGTCGCACTACGCGAAGACGGCGTCGCGCTCGAAGTTGACACGCCCTGGGGACGCGGCAGCACGCAGGTGCGCGTGGTCGGCGATTTCAACGTGCAGAACCTGCTCGGCACGCTCGGCGTGCTGCTGGTATCCGAAGTGTCGCTGGCTGAAGCGCTGCACGCGCTGTCGGCGCTGGTCGCGCCCCCTGGGCGCATGCAGCGCCTCGGCGGCCACGGCAAGCCGACGGTTGTCGTCGACTACGCACATACGCCGGACGCGCTGGAGAAGGCGTTGTCGGCACTGCGCCCGATCGTCGTCGAAGGCGGGCAACTCATTTGCGTGTTCGGCTGCGGCGGCGACCGGGATCCCGGCAAGCGGTCGCAAATGGGTGCGATCGCGGCATGCCTGGCTGACCGCGTCGTGATCACCAGCGATAACCCGCGCAGTGAAGACCCGCAGGCGATCGCCAATGCGATTTCGCGCGGCGTGCTGGAGGTGGGCAACCGCCGCTGGACGGTCGAACTCGATCGCGCGCGCGCGATCCGCGGCGCGATCGCCGCAGCCGACGTCGGCGATGTCGTCCTCATCGCCGGCAAGGGACACGAGACCTACCAGGAAAGCGCCGGCACGCGCACCGCGTTCGTCGACGCCGATGTGGCAAGCGAAGTGCTGGCGCTGCAATGATGGATACCCACACCGCCGCGCACATCGTCGACGGCCGCCGGCTCGGGGCCAACGCGATGTTCCGTCGCGTGACCAGCGACACGCGTTCGCTGGCGACCGGCGACCTGTTCGTCGCGCTGACCGGCGAGCGCTTCGACGGCCACGACTTCGTCGCCCAGGCGCTCGCCAGCGGTGCGTCGGCCGCACTGGTGGACGACGCGCATGCCGGCGCGCTCAGCGGCAACCTCGTCGCGGTCAAGGACACGCGGCACGCGTTGCGCGCGCTCGCTGCGCAGTGGCGATTGCGCTTCGACATTCCGTTGGTGCTGATCACCGGCAGCAATGGCAAGACGACTGTCAAGGAGATGACGGCGGCTATCCTGCGCGCGCATTACGGCGATGCGGCGGTGCTCGCCACGCGCGGCAACTTCAACAATGACATCGGCTTGCCCCTGACGTTGCTCGAGCTGCGTTCGGCGCATCGCGCGGCGGTGATCGAGCTGGGGATGAATCATCGCGGCGAGACGCGCGAACTTGCTGCGCTCGCGCAACCGACGATCGCGCTGATCAACAATGCGCAGCGCGAGCACCAGGAGTTCATGCACAGCGTCGGCGCCGTGGCGGCAGAACACGCGGACGTCGTGCTGGCGCTGCGCGCGGGGGGCGTGGCCGTGCTCAACGCCGATGACACGCACGTCGGCGTATGGCGCGACGCGGCGCTGCGGGTTCAGGCGCGCATAGTGACTTTCGGCTTGCGGGCGGACGCTGGCGTGCGTGCGCGCGTCGCGCTGCATGCCGGCGGCAGCGACCTCGACATCGAGGCCGGTGGCGTCGCAGTGCGCGTGCACGTCGCCGCCGTGGGCTCGGCGATGGCGATGAATGCGCTCGCTGCCACGGCCGCCGCCATTGCCGCGGGTGCCGGGCCGGCGGCCGTCGCGCACGGTCTCGCGGCATTTCGGCCGGTCAAGGGTCGCCTCGCAGTGCGCCGTACCGCAAGCGGCGCGACCGTCATCGACGACACCTACAACGCCAACCCGGATTCGGTGCGCGAGGCGATCGACGTGCTGGCCCGCGCAAGCGGCACGCGCTGGCTGGTGCTCGGCGACATGGGAGAGGTCGGCGGCAAGGGACCGGAGTTCCATCGCGAAATCGGCGAGCATGCACGCGCCGCGCATATCGAGCGCCTGTGGGCGGCCGGTCCGCTGACGCGCGAGAGCGTGCTGGCGTTCGGCGCGCATGGCGCGCATTTCGCGGATGTCGATGCGCTGCTTGACGCGATGCCGCTACAGCCGGAATCCGGCACCACGGTGCTGGTCAAGGGTTCGCGCTTCATGCGCATGGAGCGTGTCGTCGAGCGCCTGTGCGCCGTTGCCAACCCCGCGGGAGCGCACTGACATGCTGCTGTGGCTTGCCGACCATCTCGCGCGCGATGTGCGTGCGTTCAACGTCGTCGCCTACATCACGCTGCGCGCGGTGTTTGCCTGCATGACAGCGCTGGTCATTTCGTTCGTCGTAGGCCCGCGGATGATCGAGTGGCTGACGCGCATGAAGATCGGCCAGTCGGTGCGCGACGACGGCCCGCAGTCGCATCTGTCGAAGGCGGGCACGCCGACGATGGGCGGCGCGCTGATCATCGTTTCGATTGTTGTCACCACGCTGCTGTGGGGCGACCTCGGCAATCGCTTCGTGTGGGTGGTGTTGCTGGTGACGGTGGGCTTCGGCGGCGTCGGCTGGATCGACGACTACCGCAAGGTCGTGTTTCGCAATCCGAAGGGCTTGCCGGCGCGCGCGAAGTTCGGCTTGCAATCGTTGATCGGGCTGGTCGCCGCCGTGTATCTCGCCTTCTCGGTGTCCGCGCCCGGCAACGCGCAGTTCCTGCAGATGCTGCAGGCGTGGGTGACCTCGGGCTTCGCAGTGGAACTGTCGCCGCGGACCGACCTCATCGTGCCGTTTTTCAAGACGATCACTTATCCGCTGGGCGTGTTTGGCTTCATCGCACTGAGCTATTGCGTCATCGTCGGCACCAGCAATGCGGTCAACCTGACCGATGGACTGGATGGCCTCGCGATCATGCCCACGGTGATGATCGGCGCGGCACTCGGCGTGTTCGCCTACGTCAGCGGCAACGCGGTATTCGCGCGCTACCTGCAGTTTCCATTCATTCCGGGCGCGGGCGAGCTCGCCGTGATCTGCGGTGCGATCGCCGGTGCCGGGCTCGGCTTCCTGTGGTTCAACGCGTACCCGGCCGAGGTGTTCATGGGCGACGTCGGCGCGCTCGCGCTGGGTGGCGCGCTCGGCACGATCGCGGTGATCGTGCGCCAGGAAATCGTGCTGTTCATCATGGGTGGCGTGTTCGTCGTCGAGACGTTGTCGGTGATCGTGCAGGTGGCGTCGTTCAAGCTGACCGGCAAGCGCGTATTCCGCATGGCGCCGATCCATCACCACTTCGAGCTCAAGGGCTGGAAGGAGAACCAGGTCGTCGTGCGTTTCTGGAT
>JBDTJK010000090.1:0-19020 GCA_039935875.1 Casimicrobiaceae bacterium | reverse complement strand
GCGATGATGCTGTTCGGCGAAAAATACGGCGACGAGGTGCGCGTGCTGGACATCGGCAGCTCGCGCGAGCTGTGCGGTGGCACGCACGTCACGCGCACCGGCGACATCGGCCTGTTCAAGATCGTGTCCGAAAGCGGCGTGGCCGCCGGCATCCGCCGCATCGAAGCGGTGACCGGCAAGGGCGCGCTCGCCTATGTGCAGTTGCAGGAGCAGGCGCTGCACGCGGCCGCGGCGACGCTGAGGGCGCCGGTGGCGGAACTCGACAACAAGATCGTGCAGCTGATCGCCGAAGCGCGCGCGGCCGAAAAGGATCTCGCGCGGCTCAAGGCCAAGCTCGCGTCGTCGGCCGGGGACGACCTGGTCGACTCGGCGATCGACGTCAAGGGCATCAAGGTGATCGCCGCGGCGATGGACGGCGCCGACGTCAAGGCGCTGCGCGAAACGGTCGACAAGCTGAAGGACAAGCTGAAGAGTGCGGCGATCGTGCTCGGCAGTGTGGCCGACGGCAAGGTGACGCTGATCGCGGGTGTCACCGCCGACCTGATCGCGAAGGTCAAGGCGGGCGAGCTGGTCAACCACGTCGCGCAGCGTGTCGGCGGCAAGGGCGGTGGGCGTCCCGACATGGCGCAGGCGGGCGGCACCGATCCCGCCGCGCTGCCGGCTGCGCTCGAGTCGGTAAAGGCGTGGGTGGAGGAGAGGCTGTGACGGAGGATGTTGCCCACTTTCCGGGTGACGCCGACGCGCCGCAATTCGCCAGCGACAACAACGCAGGTATCTGTCCGGAAGCCTGGGACGCACTGGCCGCAGCCAATGTCGGGCATGCGGCCGGTTACGGGGAGGATCGCTGGACGCGCGAGGCCGAGGACGCAGTGCGTGCGGTGTTCGACACCGAAGCGCAGGTGTTCTTCGTGTTCAACGGCACGGCAGCCAATGCGCTAACGCTGGCGGCGATGTGCCGCAATACCGACGCGGTGATCTGCCACGCGTTCGCGCATGTCAACGTCGACGAGTGCGGCGCGCCGGAATTCTTCAGCGGCGGCGCCAAACTGCTGACGGTGGACACGCCCGACGCCAAGCTCACCTGCGACGCGATTTCGTCGCGCGCATCGGTCAGTCACGGCGAGCACGCGTCGCGGCCACGCGCAGTCAGCCTCACACAGGCTACCGAGCTTGGCGCCGTCTACTCGGCCGCCGAGTTGCGCGCGCTCGCCGACCATTCTCACGCGCTGGGGCTCAAGGTGCACATGGATGGCGCGCGCTTCGCCAACGCCGTCGCGGCGCTGGGCTGCGCGCCTGCGGACATCGCGCAGCGCGCCGGCATCGATGCGCTGTCGCTCGGTGGCACCAAGAACGGCTTGCCGTTCGGCGAGGCGATCGTGTTCTTCGACAACGCGCTGGCCGAGGAATTTGCGCGCCGCCGCAAGCAGGGCGCACAGCTCGCGTCGAAGATGCGCTTCCTCGCGGCGCCATGGACGGCCATGCTGCGCGACGGCGCATGGCTGCGACACGCGGCGCACGCAAACGCGATGGCACGCCGCATGTCCGACGCGCTGGCGCGCGTGCCCGGCGCGCGTTTCATTTCGCCGGCGCAGGCCAATGGCGTGTTCGTGCACCTGCCGCCCTCGGTCATTCAAGGACTGCAGGGCCGGGGATGGCGCTTCTACGTATTCGTCGGCGACACCGGCTGCCGCTTCATGTGCGCGTGGGATACACCGGCCACCACCGTCGACCGTTTCTGCAACGACGTGCGCGATCTGGCGCGCCACGCGGCCTGACGCGCCGCCAATCAACGACACGGGTATTCGAATGGCATTGCGCACAGGCGTCACGCTGGAAATGGCCAACGCCCGTAGCACGGAGTGCCTGCCCGGGCTGCTGGGGTTTCGCGTCACGCACATCGAGGACGGGCGCCTCGATGCCGAGATCGCGATACGCCCGCAGATACTTGCACCCAACGGCTACCTGCACGCGGCCACCGTGGTCGCGCTGGCGGATACCGCCTGCGGCTATGGCTGCCTGTGGCACCTGCCGGACAACATGGCCAATTTCACCACGATCGAGCTCAAGACCAATTTCATCGGCACCGCGCGCGAGGGCACCATCGCGGTGATCGCGCGCCCGGTGCACCTGGGTGCCACGACGCAGGTGTGGGACGCGACCGTGCGCCGCACCGCCGACGACAAGTCGATCGCGTTGTTCCGGTGTACACAGATGTTGTTGCCACCGCGATAGGATCCGTCGACTCACGATTCGTGAATATCGCTAAAGGGTGGGGCGGCTGCCGATCAACGACAGGAACTCTTCGCGCGTTGCCCGCGACTCGCGGAAGGAGCCGAGCACAGACGACGTCACCATCACCGAATTCTGCTTTTCGACGCCACGCATCATCATGCAAAGGTGACGCGCCTCGATCATCACACCTACGCCCGTGGCGCCGATCGTCTCCATGATCGCCTCGGACACCTGCTCGGTCAGCCGCTCCTGAAGTTGTAGCCTGCGGGCGTACATGTCCACCATGCGCGCCAGCTTGCTGACGCCGAACACCTTGCCTGTCGGCAGGTAGCCGATGTGACAGCGGCCGTAGAACGGCAGCATGTGATGCTCGCACATGCTGTAGACCTCGATGTTCTTGACAATGACCATGCTGTTGGTCGTCTGCGTGAATACTGCATCGTTGATGATCGTCTTGAGGTCGGTGCGATATCCGGATGTGAGGAACGCCATTGCTTTGGCGACGCGGGTGGGCGTCTTCAGCAGGCCCTCGCGGTCGGGGTCCTCGCCAATGGCGATCAGAAGCTCACGCGTAAGCGTTTCAATTTTTTTCAAGTCGACCGGCATCGTCAGCACTCCCAGTGGCGCGAATGGCCCGAGGACTGATGGTGCCACGATTCGCTATGAGATGGGTTGCCACCGCAACAAGCCGTCGACGCGATTTTTGGCGGGCGGCAGGCTCTTACGAAAACTATGGTTGTGTATACGTGATGGTCGCGGGCACCGGATAACGTTCCTCATCTGCGAGCGGTGGAAGGGAGTCTCCGGCGCCGCTTATGCATGTCGACCCGTCGTCCTCGGCAACAGTCAGTTTCTCGACGTCCATCATGAAGGCGATCCCGTTCCACGCGTTGACTCCACGATAGGCGGTCAGTGTGTCCTGCACGTTGGTGCCAGGCGTTGTGCGCGACTTGTGGGCGTGGTAAGGATTCGTGCGGATAACCTTTGCCTCGTCGCCGATGATCAGTGCAGGATTCCGCAAGTGAAAACCCATATCAGTGTGCCGGGCACTATCGGCTAACACGGCAAATCGACTGAAACGCCTTGGCGGAATCCTGCCATCAGCACCCACGGTTATGTTGTTGGCAATCACCAAGCGCGGCGGGTCGGAGGCAACATCCTGCAGTTGAAGGCTATATTTCGCGTTGTAGCAAGCATCATTCAGGATGTCTGCAGGGTGGCTTGGATTTAGGCACGCCGGATTGACCCGTCTCCATAACTGCGGATCGGCTTTTACCTGCTGCGGCGTGTAACAGCTGCCGCCCAGGTAAACATAATCGGTGTTATTGAATATGGAGAAATAGGTCGGTTCCGAAATATCGATCGTCGATACCGCAATTTTGTTGGTTTCGACACCGAGCGTCCCGCGAAACACGACTTGCAACAGAATGTTCCACGCGTTGATCGGCAGTTCGGTGGGAAGCTTGAACTCAAGTAGCTCACCGTCAGGCTTTTCGGAAGTAGGTGCGTCAATCACCACGCGTCCAGGACCGGATCGGTCAATGGCGTCCGACAGCAGCACTTCGTCGGTGTCGCTGATGCAGGCGGCGATCGGCTTCTTCAGAGCTCCGAGGTCTTGCAGATCATCTGAATAGCATTTGTTGCGCTGGAAGTGAAGAACTGCCCAAAGTTTCCCATCAGTCATTCGCTGGGGGGGTGCTCCATCCGGCGATGGGGTGGTATTTGCCAACATAAGGCGAACTGTTTTGAATCCGCGGAACCCCGTTGATACGTCGGCAGGGGCTTTGGACGAGAAGTCGCTGTGATCGACCACCGCGTAGGCACCGGTTGGCGGAGGTTTGATGCTCATACTCCCGCGGAAGTAAAAATTAAGCAGGCCAGCAGAGTAGGAGACCGCCCGAGGAATCAATATCGAATACGCCCGGTCGATGTTAAAGCGATTGATGACTGGCTTCGAATATGTGCGGGGGACCAACGCCGGCCCAACCGGCGAATCGAAGACTGCGACCGTCTTGTTGAATTTGAGCAGATCCTGATCGAACAAAGACTCGGAGCTGGCGCGGTCATTGACCTGTCTTGACGGCAATAAAGGATCTGAGAGTGACGTACCAACCATCCTCATCTTGCATGTCGTCAGATTGCCATCGCACGCGCTGGTGATAAACGAGGGTACGCCGTCGGGAAGATGGTCCGTCAGTTCGCTCAAGGGAATGTCGTTCCCTCGATCAGGGACAGGCATTGGGTAATTGGCGGCGGACGTGTACACGCCCGGTATCGCTTCGACAAAATTCCGCAGCGGACTAAAAAAACTGCGAGAGGTGACCTGTGCCAAGCCACTAAACCCGGTGTTCTCCCAGAATGCTCTTGGCTGCTGAAATGCATCTGCATGGGCTGGGTACGCGGGGGGAATCGGCGTTGCGTGGTTGTACCGACAATCCGTACCTGAAAAGGATATAAGGCAGTCCTGTATCCACGTCGCAACAGGTTCCTTCAGCGCGCGTTTTTCATAGCGGCTTTTCTGGCTCAGGCCACCCAAGTCAACTTTATCGTAATGTAGCTCACTACGGGTATGCTGAGGCGATGCCATGTCCTGCACGAGATGGATGACCTGGCCCAAGCTTTGAAACATCCGCCCCCAATTCTCTCTTCTCAACTGTTCAGCGGACACAGGCACCGAAGTCGACCCATTTGTCAGTGCATTCCAGAGATAATGCTCTGCATCACGATAGCTGAAGTGCTGTGCATCGTCTTTCTCGTCCGTCGTCCACTGCTCTGGATGATCCTGAAGAGCCCATTCTGCCGCCGAAGGGTTTACTGCTAAGCCCGTGCCGTTTCGGTTGGGATCTAGATGCTGCGGGTCAAGGAAGTGATTCATCGGTCGTGGAAGTGAGTAGAAATCCTCGAACATCGCGCCGCAGCCAATAAGTTGGGGAATTGTGAACAAAGTCGAATGACCGCATTTTGGACGAACTTCCTTGAAGTCCTTAGAATCGTCAACGTCGGGGGAAGATGGCAACAGTTCGTTGAACGCTGCGGTGCGCTTTCCCAGATTCAATAGCAAAGGATCGAGTATTGTTGATCTCGCGGCTTCCACCGATATGGCGTAGTGCGTGGGTGTTTCGAATGCCGACACACAAGGTGCAAGTGGAACCAGGATAACCAGCAGAGTCCAGTGTCTTCGGCTCACTTTATGTGCTCTCCAATAACACTTGCGACTGTTCGGCCACACCGCTCACGAATTGCCATTTCCTCGAAATACTCAAGTCGTTGATGTGGAACAGCCAAGTGGTATCGTGTGCGCAATTGACGCTCTTCCAAGACTGCGGCGGCAAATACATGAGGAGTCGACATAAATGCACAATCCGGTCCATTTGTCGGTATTGATGCTTCCAAGTAGTCTGCATATTTGGCGAGGGTTCCACGAAACGAGGATAGGGCAAACGCACGACGATCGGCCCATGACACGCGCCTTGTAGGGCCGCTTCCGAAATTCCATTTCTCGTCAAGGTAGCCTGTGTTGCTGCAACAACCTTCGTCTGACACCAAGTAGTATGGTTTGAATATCGAAATATCCGGCACATTTGGGCTCATGCGAGTCTGCATTCCGGACTCGGCCGGAGACTTCAGCGGTCCCCACGACGGAAAGTGGAACACACCGTCGTGATCCGTGACCGCCTCGGCGACAAACAGCCATCCCGCAAAATTGCCGCCATAACCTTCCAGTTCCCAGCGGGCGACGACAATGGCGCCTTCGATGGGACCACCGGTTTCCACGTCCACTACTCGGCCCGACCATCCGGGCCCGCTATAGGTGGCGCCCCAGCAACCGCTCAGCAGCGCGCACAGACAGAGCAGGGTCGCAACGCTGCGCGTGCGAGACCTGTCGTCAGAACGAGTCAATGCGCCAGACGCCATCGCTGTCTCTCATGCCTTCTATCAAATAGAGGAATTTCTGGCCGTCACGCGCGCGTGTGACGGCAGCCTCGAACGACTCCATCCCGAACATCGTCGAGCCGCTTTGGCCCAGTGAGCCGATAATTGCCGGCCAGTGCTCCTGCAATGCATCGTAGACCTCGTCGAATTGCCCAGCAAGATTACGGGTCATCGTGGCGAGAGCTCGAATTTTCCTTTGCTTGCGTAGCGCATCGAACAGCTGATTCACTACTCCCATCTGCGCGTGGACGACCTCGGTGGATCTAGAAACCAGCAGGACTAGCCGTTTCTGCGTGACCTGCCCCTGCATGTCAGTGACTTCAACGGTCGGCGTGTAGAGTCCTGGCGCATCGAAGGTGAGCGTGGCGACGTCACCGGTCCCGGTAGCCGCTGCGGCCGTGCCGCCGACAAGATCGATCACTCGCCAGTTCGCAATGTCGACGCTGCCGACGGATATCAACGTCGAGAGTGCGTCGATTCCCTCGTCTTCCGAAACAGTTATGTGCGCAGCCGCCGGACCGGTAGTCGCGGATCTCGACACGCCGATGGCATGCGAGGCGCGCGAGCCGCCCATACTTGTGATCGTTGCTGTAACGGTGCTCCTGGAATCCCGAAGAAGCAGGTCATTGACGAAAAAATGCCCATTGTGGTCATTCAATGCAATCACGTTATTCACGACGATCCCGACATTTGCGGGGCCTTCGAACGTGCCTTGTACAGCGACGGTACTTCCTTCGACTGTCGCGTCGTCCAGCGGCGTGTCGATATGAACCGTTATGGGCCGCACCGCAATCTGAATGGGCGCTGAAGTGCCGGTATTGCCAGCGCTGTCGTAAACCCGCGCGATGATTTCGTGAGTTCCCGGCAAATCAGCATCCCACTCGAGTTCGTATGGCGCAGAATTTGTGCTGCCTATCAGTGTGCCGTCCACGTAATATTCAAGCCGCGTGACGGATCCAGACACGTGCATCATCGCCGGGAGGAGTGCGATGACATCCCCCGGATAGAAATTCGAGCCTCGCGGCGGAGCGCTTAGAGTGATTTCCGTGGGCGCGGCCAGCACTCTGATAGTCGCAGTTGCGGAAGTCGACGTGGTGCCCTTGTCGCTCAGTGCGCTCGCGGCAATCGAGTAGGTTCCGACGCTCGGGGTCCAGGCAGCGGTCCATGGAGCCTTTGCGGTAGACGCGATAACTGTGCCGTTGGCCTTGAAGTCGACACGCGCAATTGATCCCGACGGCTGAGAGGCATTTGCCGCGAATTGGACCGGGTCGCCGTCGACGAATTCTGCGTCATTGGCAGGTAACGTCAACGCAACCGTCGGCGAAGGCGGCAGACTGTCGGGCGGCGGCAGGCCATCGGCAGTGACGCTGATCGATGCCGGCCCCGACGAGGCCAGACGTCCCCCGGCGTCATACGCGACGGATGTCACCGTATGCGTGCCCGTAGCGGATGGCGTCCAGGTCGTCGAGTACGGTTGGGCGACCGTCGTGGCGACGACGATGCCGTCCACCGAATAGTCCACGTGGGTGATTGCGGCGTCTCCCGCCTCGACGGCAGACAGGAGCGAGATGGCGTTCTTGACAGCGATCGAGGAGCCCTGTGCTGGCGCAAGCAATACGACTGCAGGTGGTCGAGGCCACGCGAGAGTTTGAACATAGGCGGCTGGTGATGCCTTTGCGTTACCGAGGTC
Organism: Casimicrobiaceae bacterium; assembly: GCA_039935875.1. Classification (GTDB taxonomy): domain Bacteria; phylum Pseudomonadota; class Gammaproteobacteria; order Burkholderiales; family Casimicrobiaceae; genus VBCG01. Next base: position 11,165 of record JBDTJK010000090.1, on the reverse strand, counting down.
GTCATATGCGCGCGCGGAAATCGCGTGGTGCCCGATCGAAGGCGCCTGCCAGACTGCGGTATAAGGTGATTCATATAACGTGGCGATGACACTGGCGCCGTCGACAAACTCGACACGGTCGATCTTTCCCGCGGTAACGGATGCAGTTGCTCGAAGGAGGATCGGAGCGTCGATGGCCGCCGTATCACCCGTCAGCGGACTCTGCAAATTGACGCCGATCGTTCCCGGTGGAGGAACGACGTACAATGAAGTGGGCGGTGTGCTGATCAGGCGTCCTGCAGAATCCACTCCTCGAGCCGAAAGTGCGTGAGCGCCGATCTGGGCGTTGCGCCATAACAGCGCGTACCCATTCGGAACGGAGTTGGGAGAGCGCAATGAGCCGATGACCGTGGCGCCATCCATGAAATCCACATGGTCGACCGTGGCAGGATCCTCCGGCTGCAGCGAGAACGTTGCCCAAAGCACGGGACTCGCCGGGCCGTAAAACCCGATATCGGAGCCCGGGGCCGTCAAGGCCGCGACGCGTGCCGGCGGAAACACGTAGGTAAAAATTGTCGGTGAGGACGTCGCGCTTTCGCCTGCCGCGTTGGTAACCGAAGCCCAGGCAAGGTATTTCAGCGACGTTGTCGCGGTCGAACTTAACGGCGGGGGAACCCAGGATGCCTGGTACGGGCCGTCCGCTGGAAGCGAGACTTGAACATAAGGCGATGGTCCACCTGTGCATCCTGTACCGGTCTGCGATTCGCAGACGGTGACACTGACAGTTTCAAGCGTGCTGCCTGATGCGATCGAGATGTTGATTGGAACGACAGGTGTAATTCCCTGATCGATGACGGCGCCTGTTACCGGAAAGGCGATTTGTATCGAAATGGAGTTTTTTTCGTAGAGGTCTGAGCGCACGTGGGGTGACGTTTGCGGAGCCGGTTGCGCGACCGCCATGGCATGTGTGCCCATTGCAAGCATGCTCAAGAAGCTGATCTGCCGGTAGAAAAGTCGGCAGAGTCCGAATGTTGCGGTAACGGGGACGACAGTGTCGGCAACGCCGTTCACGGTGCTGCCTTTTGTGTCGTGTATTGCATCAGGTCCGGACTCGACATGCCGTCCGCGTAACCGCTTCCATGGAAGATCGCACGGTAGTGATGGATTCCAATCGTCGACGTGATGTTGAACGTCGCGACTCCGCCGTCGAGTCGGACGTTAGCAAGCAAATGGGATCCATCAAGAAAATCGATGGTTCCCGTCGCACTTAGATCTCCCGATGTTGCGACCAGTGTTGTCGGCGTTCCGACTTCGACACGCGAAACTGCGGTGCTCAAGGAGATCGGTACCGATGCGTCATTGATTTTGGTCACGAAGGGCGTGATGCATCGGCTGAGAACATCGACCGTACATCCGGCTTGCTCTGCACTGATGGTCGGCATCGCGCCACGCGAATAACCAGTTACATAAGCGTTCCCTGAGCCATCGGTGCTGACCCCCGTGGCAACACCTTCGCCGATGAACGTCGAATAGCGTTGACCGCCATTGGAAGAGATTTTCATCACGAAGGCGCCTTCGTCGTACACGCCGGGAATCAGTCTCATGACTGGCAGCGTGCGGTCCGGATACCCGGTTCCCGCTGCGTAGATGGAGCCGTTCTTATCGACGGCCACTTTCAGCGGGCGAGGCGCGGCTTCGAAGGCATGATCGACAAGATCGCCGCCGAACGTCCCGATTGCCGCCATGAAGTTGACATGCGTTGCCATGGGATCCAATTGGGCGACGAAGCCGAACTCGCGGTCTACACGAAGCGTCTGCATGCCGTTCTGGCTGAAATGCACGCCGGTTTGGAATGCATATGCCCCATCGAAGTCGTCTGCCGACGCTGACTTTCCGGCAACGACGATCGATCCGTCGGGTTCGAGCGCAATGGCCGTAGCCCTATCGACGTCACCAAAGCCGATGCGGGCGACGAACGTCAGAGTCGACCCGTCGGGGCTAACTTTGACGACGAAGGCGTCTCGGTTCTTGTTGTCCTTGGTGTCGAGCGCACCTGGTGAAACCGGGAAATCGCCGGCGGTTGCCTGACCTGCAATATAGGCGTTGCCGTCCGCATCCGTGGTGATGGCGTAGCCGGTTGTCGCTGCGTCGTTCTTGCCTTGACCGATGTCGTGGACGCCTGACGGCCGAGTATTGGGCACTGTCAAATAGGTGACGTAAACCGGTGTACCCGTCGAAGATAGCTTTGCGAGGTAAGGCGCGCTGGTGCTGACCCTTGAGCCTGCAATCGCTGCACCTGCCGTGGTCATCAATCCCGCGGTTGCTACACCGGTCAGATAGACCGAACCGATTCTGTCGCTGGCAAGCGCGCGGACGGATTGGATGGCAGGATCCAGGTTTTTGGCAATCGTGATGCGTTGACCGCCGCCGTCAACCCTATCGATCTGCCATGGGCCCTCGCGAACATAATTGTCTTGTGTGTGTTGCGGCCATTCGGCTCCATTCGAATGGCTGGCCACCAGTATTTCTCCCCGTGGAGATATGGCCATTGCCTGCTGAACCGCAATCTCAGGTACACCGCCCGTCCCGGTCATGCCTGAAGTGGAGCCTCCCACGGCGACCGAGTAGTTGAGCGCTCCGCTCTGCGCATCGAGTTTGGAGACGACAAGAAGATCTTTGCCGGCATTGCTGAATAGCTGGGAAGACAGTCCTGGGAAGTTCGTGGTTCCGACAGATGTGCCGACATACGCCGATCCATCAGGGCCGGCAATCACATCGAATGGTATGTCTCGCCCCAGACCGCCGAGATAGCGGGAATAGACGAGATGGGGGGTTGGCGGCAGAGGAGCGTGAAGAGCGGGATCGAATCCGAACTCGAACGAAACACTTACTGGAAAGGCTGGATCGTAGATGTCGTTGCCTGCCTGGTACGCCCTGATCGTGCATTGATTTCCTGGCGCCCCCGGATTGCTGCCGACTCCCACCGCGTTGCCGCGGATCACGGCGCAGACCTCGGGCGCCAGCGACTCGAAGGTGACCGCCAGGCCGGACGATGCCGTGGCAAGCAGGTAGGTGTATTCGTCCAACCGGCCAAGGTGCGGCGGCTGGAAGAAGATGGACTGTACGGCGCCTCGTACCTGAATGTCGGCGCTGACCTGCGCTTGCGTGAAATCGGTGGTCCCGGTCTGAGTGGCCATTACCGTGCACACGCCTCGCGAGGTAAATCGGACGTGCTCGCTGTCCACGACGACACACACGGCAGGAGTCTGCGTTGACAGCGTAACGGGTAAGCCTGAGGAAGCAACCGCGACAACGAATGCGGGCGGCGCTGACATCCGTGCATCTGATGGCATCGTGAGTGCCACGGTCTGTGATCCACGGCCGATGCGGAACGTCCGTTCAACGGGCAAAGCCGCCGCATAACGAGTGTTCCCAGGCTGCAACGCGCGCACGGTGCAAATGCCTGCCGCCAACAGTCCGATCGTGTTGCCACCCACTGTGCAAATTTGCGGTGTCAAACTCTGCAGCGAAACGGTCAGTCCCGAGGAGGCTGTAGCGATCGCACTGACCGCGCGCGCATCAAGGGGCTGGTCGGCGATTGCATTGAACGCAATCGACTGCGTCGGGACGCTGATCGTGATCGAGAAGGGTTGTTGCGCCTCCGGTGAGACACCGTTGGCTGCCGTCACCGTGCCGACGTACGTTCCGCCATCGGTAGGCGTCCCGCTGAGCAATCCATCCGGTGCGAGGGAAATTCCTGGTGGAAGAGTTCCGGATGTCACGGAGAATCGCGGATCCGGGGTCCCAGCCGCTACCAAGGTGTATCGATACGCATTGCCGATCGCACCCGCGGGAAATGATGCGCCGCCGGTAAAGGTGGGTGCGACCCCACCACCCCGATTGTTCAACGTAAAGGTGATAGCAGCGGAACCTGCATGCGCGATTGCAGAAAACGTGCCGGCGGTGATACCGGCACGAATGCGAGGCGTAACGGCGATCCCGTGGGCATCCGTTGTGACCTCGGCAACGCGCGAGCCGCTCCCGAAGACTCCATACTCGTTCCCCGCCTTCAATTCGAACCTGACGCGGGTTCCGGCGATCGGCCTGTCGTCGGAGTCGCTTACAACGATGGCGAGCGGACTGGCAAACGCAGTTCCGGGAACGGCGGACTGCGTGGCGGCCGATAGCGCCGCAATGTGCGTGACCGGCCGCAGCGTCGTGCCATTGCGCAGAATCGAAAGCGTGCCGTCTACCATGTTCGTGTAGAGCAGGTCGGCCGTGCCATTGCCATCGACATCCGCCACAGCCAGCCCATGCGGATAGTTGCCGGTTTGCTGAACTATCGGCGCGGCGAAACTGCCATCACCGACACCGGCGAACAGATACAGTGCGTTAGTCTGTGAGTTTGCGATCGCAATATCCGGGGCACCATCGGCGTTGAAATCGGCAATCACTGCATCCCCACCACCCGCGCCGCTCAGCTGGCTACCTCGCGTGAAGCCGCCGTTTCCGTCGCCGAGCAAGACAAAGGAAATGCTATAGCGCGATATCGCCACAAGGTCGATATTGCCGTCTCCATTCAAATCTCCGGCCGCAAGGCGATAGGGGGCAGGGATGCTTCCGACCGATGGCGAAAAATCGAAATTCCCTGCGGCATGATTGAGCAGGACGCCAATTGCGTCGTCATCAGCACAATCGAACGCCAGGTCCGGCATGGCATCGTTGTTCAAGTCAGCCGCGACTAGCTGTAGCGGGCCATCGCAAGCAGGTAGTTGTACGGCCGAGGACATCGACCCATCGCCGTGTCCGGATAGCGATGCAAGCGTGGTTCCCTGCCGATCGCCGGAATCCGAGTTCGCAACGACCAGATCAACGTTGCCATCTCCGTCGATATCGATGGCGACAAGTCCGGCCGGACTCGCGATTGTCGGCCATCCATTCGGGTGCGCGAAGGAATCCTTGCCGTCGCCGAGTTCGATACCAACGGCATTGCCGCCGATGTAGCTGACCGCAAAGTCGTCCTTGTTATCGTTGTTGAAATCGCCAGTGGCGGCGAAAGCGGGAAGCGCGCCCACCGTAGACGTCGTGGCCAGGACGAAGGACCCGTGACCATCGTTGGCAAAGATCGAAATCCCGCGTTGCCATGGCACGACGATATCCACCGTGTCGCCTCCGCGAAAATGGCCCGGTATCACCATTGCCGGAGATGGACCCACAGCGACTACGACGGCAGGCAGGAACACGGGCGTGCGCACAACTGCGAAGCGCTGTGTGGCGGGTGCACCGGATGGATGTATCCCGTCGATGGATTCGCTGGCGGTGACGACGCAGATTCCCTCGGCCACCAGATCGAGCGTAGCGCCGGTGACCGTGCAGATGGTCTTCGATTCGGATGAAAACAGAACGGTCCGCTGCGATGATGATCGCGCAGATAGCGGTAATGGCGATGCCGCAAGGGTCTGCGCTCCGATGGGGTCAAAGACAACGTTGGATAACCCCTGCTGCACGTTAAAGACCACATCGACATCGGCCGCAGGTGCGTAGCGCGCATTTCCAGCCTGCGAAGCTCGCACGCCGCAGGTACCCGCTGCCAACAGCGACACCAGATTGGTGTTGCTAGTCGCGCAGACGGCGGGAGCGAGGGATGCCAAGCGAACGGGTAGACCCGAACTCGCCGTGGCGAGTGCCGCCACCACTAACGCGGACAGCGATTGTTCTCCGACAGGCGGAAAGGCGATCGATTGTGCGATCAGTCCGACTGCAAACGAGCGCTGCACGGGGGTCGCTGGAGGATACGTCGTATTTCCTGCCTGCGTGGCTCGAATCACGCAGGTGCCAGCCGTGATCAAGGTGATCTGCATCGCCTCGATGCTGCATACACTCGGAGTTGTCGTGACAAGGCTTACTGTCAATCCGGACGAGGCACTTGCGCGAGCGGCAACAGATGAGGTCGCCAGCGACTGATCCGCAATCGAATCGAACGTGATTGTCTGCATCGCGTCCGCGACGGCGAACGTCTGCGCCACCAACGGGGCGGCCGCAAAATTGGCATTCCCCGGCTGCAACGCGTTGATTGCGCAGGATCCGGGATGCAGCAACGTGACCGTCTGGCCAAAGACCGTGCAGATGGCGGATGTGGTCGAGCTGAGTTGCACCGGCAACCCGGACGACGCCACGGCCGATATTCCAAACGGAGGCTCGCCCATCGACCGCGGAGTCAATGCAGGGAACTGGATCAACTGCGCAGCTCGTGCGATCGCGAAGGTGCGATCGACGTTTGGCGCGGGTGCGTAACGTGCATTACCGGCCTGCGACGCGCGCAAGGTGCAGATACCCGCAGCCAGAATGGAGGCTTGGTTGGTCTTTGCCATGCACACCGAAGGGGTCAGTGACGACAGCGTCGTGACCAACCCCGAGGACGCCACGGCCGTCAACGAGAACGCAGCGTCGCCAAACGTGCGATCCTGAGGGCCTGCAAAGGCGATTGCCTGGGTGAGTTTCGCAATGGCGAACGATTGGGTCACACCGGATGCCGCGTTGAAATTGGCATTGCCTGCTTGTAACGCACGCAGGGTGCAGGTTCCCGCAGCAACCGGCGTTATGCTTGATCCCGCGACGGTGCAAGTCGCCGGCGTGAGCGATACCAGTGTGACCACCAGGTGCGAAGTCGATGACAGCGCCACCGCGAAGGTAGCGTCGCTGATTGCGTGATTGGCGATGACTCCGAAGAAAATCGATTGCGATGCTTTCGCGATGCCGAAAGTGCGCGTCACGTCTGGCGCGGCCAAGTAATTCTGGTTTCCCATCTGAGAGGCGCGAATGCTGCAGCTTCCCGCGGAGACGATAGTGGCGGTGGTGCCGCTGATCTTGCAGGTCGCGCCGCTGGTGGACGCAAAGCTGACTTGTGCGCCAGATGAGGCCGTGCCCGATACAGTGAACGGGGAGTCGCCATAAACATGTGTCGCGGGTGCCGCGAACGTGATGGCCTGGGCGGCCTTGGCGACCGTAAAGCTCTGCGCTATTGCAGTCGCCGGGCTGTAGTTGGCGTCGCCGGCCTGCGTTGCATGCAACGTGCACGTTCCGGCGGCAATCAAGCTGGCGCTGCTTCCCGATACCGTGCATACCGATGTGGTCGAGGACGAAATCGAGACTGGAAGCTTCGACGTAGCCGACGCGGCCACGAGGAACGGGGAGGCTCCATACGTACGCATGGCCGGCGCGGCGAACGCAATCGATTGCGTGGCCTTGGTGATCCTGATGGTGCGATCGAGTCCGGGGGCGGCGTTGAAGTTGCCATTGCCATTCTGCGTTGCGCGCACGACGCAGTCTCCCGCACCCGCGATACGAAGGGTATTCGCATTGAGCGTGCAGATCGTGGACGTCAGTGTGGCCAGCGCCACACCAAGCTTGGAGCTGGCGGTGGCAGTCAGAACCAGGGGCGCGCTACCAAAAGTGGAAGATGCGGGAGGTGCAAACGAGATCGCCTGGCTGGCTTTCGCCACGGTGAAGGTACGTTCGATTGCAATCGCCGGCGCATACGTCGCGTTGCCAGGCTGTGACGCGCGTAGCGTGCAGCTGCCAGCGGCGGCAATGGAGATCGTCGACGCAGATACCGTGCAGGTGGTGATGCTTTGCGAAGCAAGGACAACCGGCAAGCCTGAAGACGCGGTAACCGCGAGCGTGAACGGCGCGCCGCCGAAAATCCGGCCGACGGGCTGAGCGAACGTGATCACTTGCGAGATGAGGGCGCCGCACGCGGGAAACGCTATGCACCACGCGGTGACCCACAGCAGCCCGATCCACAGTCCACGGCCGGCTGCGCGCGTTCGCCGCGACCGTTGCTTCGCGCAGCCGATGACTGAAATGATTGATCGCGGAATGCTCATACACGATCAAGCTAAATTCAGGTGAACCTGGGGTCAATAATCCAAACGGTCGATTGCAACCCCGCCGCTGGTACGCGACTATCAGCTGGCAGCGCGTCAAGGAATTGAGATCGGCGATGCTGACCGACGGGTGCGCGGAGCAACGTCGCCGAGCGCTGCGTCGACAAGCAATTTCCCATGGCTGTCCCACGCTCCATCCACAGGCCACCAATCTACGCGACGCTCACCGGGTTCGCCTGCGGCGTCACGCTGGTGCAGTTCATGGCTGCACTTCCGCAGGCAGGCGCGCTGGCGATCGGCGGAGTGCTCGCCTTGTCTGCGTCGTGGCGCATGCCCTTCCGTGCGCTGCGAGTCATCGGCTGGTTCTGCGCCATGCTGCTGCTGGGCGCAACCTTCTCGACCATGCGCGCGTCGGCGCGCATGGTCGAGAGTCTCAATCACGCGTTGGAGGGCGTCGATATTGCGGTGACGGGTGTCGTCGCTGGACTGCCATCCGTTTCGGAAGCAGGAACCCGATTCGTGTTCGACGTGGAACGCGTGGAACCCGCGACTGTCACGCTGCCGCCAAGAATTTCGCTGTCCTGGTTCGTACATGTTCCCGAGCCTCAGTCTTCCCCGGCGTCGCGCGTGCATGCTGGCGAGCGATGGCACTTGCAGGTCCGCCTGAAACGCCCGCACTCGACGCTCAACTTCGCCGGATTCGATGCCGAGGCGTGGTTGTTCGAGCGCGATCTGCGTGCGGTCGGACATGTGCACGACGGTAGTTCGAATGTGCGTATCGAAGCGTTCGTCATGAGGCCCGCTACGTTGGTCGAGCGCGCGCGCGAAGCGCTGCGGACGCGAATCTTGTCCGCATTGGAACGGCGCCCCTACGCGGGGGTGATCGTGGCGCTGACGATCGGCGACCAGCAAGCAGTCCCGGATTCCCAATGGCGCGTGTTCAGCCGCACCGGCATTTCGCACCTGATCAGTATTTCGGGGCTGCACATCACGGTTTTTGCATCCGTCATCGGTGCCGTGGTGCTTTTCCTCGCATCATTCAGTACATGGCTGACGTCCCGGCTCGCAGCGAGGCGGCTGGCGGTGCTTGTTGGCGCAGCCGCCGCAACGGGCTACACGTTGCTCGCGGGTGCCGAAGTTCCCGCCCAACGCACGCTGGTGATGCTGATTGTCGCTGCGATCGGCCTGTGGACGGCGCGGCCTGCCGGCGCTGCAATCGTATGGCTGTGGGCGCTCGTCATCGTGCTGATCTGGGATCCCTGGGCGTCGATCGCGGCGGGTTTCTGGCTCTCGTTCGGGGCAGTCGGGTTGCTGCTCTACGCTGGTACCAACAGGGTCAACCCACAAAGCCCGCGCGGCACTGTCGTTCGGGCGTGGGAAGCATTGCGCGAGGGGACTCATGCGCAGTGGGTGGTGACCCTGGGCCTCGTGCCGTTGACGCTCGCGCTCTTCCAGCAGGTTTCTTTGGTTGCACCGCTTGCCAATGCGGTGGCAATACCGGTGGTCACTTTTGGCATCGTGTCCCTCGCACTGCTGGGGATCGTGTTGCCGGTCGACGCCCTGTTCGTTGGCGCGCATGCAGTGTTCGCGCAGTTGATGCGCTATCTCGAATGGCTCGCTCAATGGCCGGACGCGGCATGGCAGCAGCACGCGCCTGTAACCTGGACGATCGCCTGCGCCATGGTCGGGACGCTATGGCTACTGGCGCCGCGCGGGTTACCCGGGCGATCACTGGGTCTCGTGTGGATGTTGCCGATTTTCCTTGTCGTTCCATTGCCACCGGCCATGGGGCGTTTCCGGCTTACCGTATTGGACGTCGGGCAGGGACTCTCGGCAGTCGTGCAAACCCGCACCCACGCATTGCTTTTCGACACCGGCCCAAGGTATGGCGACAACGTCGACGCGGGTTCCCGCATTGTCGTGCCGAATCTGCGGGCGATGGGCGTCACGCGCCTGGACACGATGCTGGTCAGCCACGCGGACAGCGATCATTCCGGCGGGGCGTTGTCGATACTCGACCTGGTAACGGTGGATCGCCTGCGGAGCTCGTTGCCCGCCAATCACGCCATCGTGGCCCGGATCGGACGCATGAAGGCTAATCAATGCGCTGCCGGCCAACGCTGGAATTGGGATGGAGTGACGTTCTCCGTACTGTGGCCACGCGCTGACGCCTATCTCGATCCCCTGATCAAGTCCAACGACATGTCATGCGTGCTGCGCATCGACGGGGAGTACGGCAGCGCGTTGCTCACCGGCGATATCGAGGCGGCTGATGAGCAATCGATGTTGGCCGCTGGCGCCGAATTGCATGCCGACGTGATCGTCGTACCCCATCACGGTAGCCGCACCTCCAGCACGCGCCCATTCGTTGAAGCCGTTCACGCGGCCGTCGCGGTGTTCACGCCTGGATACCGCAATCGATTCGGGCATCCTCGCCCTGAAGTCGTCGCCCGCTACCGGCAGGATGGTGCGCTGGTCCTGCGCAGCGATGCCGACGGTGGGGTAGAGTTGGAGCTTGACGGAACTCGGTCGCCGCCCTGGCGATCGGCCCGGATCGAGCGCAAACGCTACTGGCATGACGTGATGGAAGTCGAATGATCGCTTGCGCAGTCCCGCACACGTCCGCCAACGATCGTCTCTTCCTTCGCACCGCGCGGTCGCTGACCATGGTCGTTGTCGGCGTTGCATTGTTCGCCGGTTGCCGTGTGGCGATCGCGCAGGCAGCTCCGAAACCTCCCGAACTCAAGCTGTCGGTCGTCGTCGCGCCTCTCTACCCGATGGGCGCCGCCGCCAAGGCATGGGGTGACGCGCTGAACGACGGCGCGAAGGGCTCATTTACCGTCAAGTTCTTCCCCGGCGCGCAGCTGGCCGAGCACAATGCAACGCAGGAATTCCGTGCGTTGCAGGCGGGTGCCATTGACCTCGGCGTGGGTTCCGCGTTGCAATGGTCCGATGCGTTCGCGCCGTTGGCGGTGATTGCGCTGCCGTGGATCGCGCCGTCCAACCGCGAGCTGGCGGCGGTGGTGTCCGACGCCGACGTGAAGGCGCAGTTGACGGCTGCGCTCGACGCGGCCGGCGTCACGCTCGTTGCCATTGCACCATTGCGCCATCGCGAGCTGTCGACGCAATCTAAAGTGATCGCGTCGCCTGAGGATCTCAAGGGATTGCGCGTTCGCGTGCGGGATGCGCGGCTGGTCGCCGACACATACGTTGCGCTGGGCGCGCTGCCGACAGGTTTGAGCCTCGCCGACGCACAAGCGGGCTTTGCGACCGGCACGCTGGATGGACAGGACACGGCCG
>JBDTJK010000089.1:0-9307 GCA_039935875.1 Casimicrobiaceae bacterium | reverse complement strand
TCGCGTGCGTCCGTCGTCGCCGAGTTGCGCTTCTCGCTGCCGGCGTCTGCAGCCGTGTCGTGCTTCTCGCCGTCATTCCCGCGAAAGCGGGAACCCAGTGTCTCTACGTCGTGGTCGCGCACCGCCGTCTGAGGCAGGCGAGCCGCGGAGTTTGCAGCGGGAGCGGGCACCGTGTGCTGTGCACGCGTCGCCGGGGGCTGAACCTTCACCGCGGGAGCGACCGATCGCTGATCCTTCACACCGGGTTCAGCCGTCGGCGGCGCGATCGCGATGGGCTTCGTCGCGCGCGACGGCACGTCGCTAGCCACCATCCGTGTTTCATCGAACTCGCGTGGCTGCATTTGCCATACACCAATGGCGATCACACCGATGCTCGCCGCCGCGGCGAACGTCGCCCACGTCGGCCACGGCGCGCGCGCCTTCATCGACGTCGGCTTCGACTTCACCGCACGATGTGCGGCGGCACGAATCGCGTCATCCAGCGCGGGTGGCGGCGTCTGCGCCGAGTACTTGCGCCATTGCGCGTGGAGCTCGCTGTCCCGCTCGTTCATTGCAGGTCCTTCAAGACGGCGCGCATCTTGGCGGTGGCATAGCGCAGGCGACTCTTGACCGTCTCGTCGCCGACCCCGCTGATGGCGGCGATTTCGGCCAGCGAATGTCCACCTTCGTACTGCAAAAGGAACGCATCGCGCTGCTCGGCTGGCAATTGCGCCAATGCCGATGCGATGCGCGTGCCCACCTGCGTTGATGCCGCGCGAGCCTCGGGCTCGTCGCTGCGTGCGGCGGCGAGCGACTCGATGGCGTCGCGCGGCGCCGCATCGTCGTCGTCGTCGATCGTCACCAGCGTCGCGCGCGCATTGGCACGCCAATGGTCGACCATCCGGTTGTGCGCCAGCGTATACAGCCACGTCGAGAATCTGGCCGTCGGGGCGTACGTCGCACGCACGCGCACGACGTTCATCCAGATATCCTGGAACAGTTCGTCGGCCGCACCGGTGCCGCGCAGGTGGTGCAGGAAATAACGATACAAACCCCCGCGATGACGCGCATAAAGCGTATCGAATGCACGCGCATCTCCGGCCACGTACGCGAGCATCAGCGCCTCGTCGGAAGTTTCGGCGGTTGCACCGGCAGATGCGGACATGGCCCGCGAAGTATGCGGGCCACTGGCATTGCCGGCAACCGATGTTGCCAGCATCGCCGTTCAGTAGGGCGGGGGCGCGACGAATCGTGCAGGAAACGGGTCGGGCGCGCGTCCGATCATCCGCGGCCGCGGCAGCACGCCCATTGCCAGCAGGTTCTCGCGGCTGTCGTATCGCACAGCCAGAACTTCCGCCGGGGCGGTGGTCGCGCGCTCGAACGCCACGCGTTGCGCATAGGAAGTCTCGTCGCGGCCGTAACCGGTGCCGATCGAGGGTGCAGGCGTCATTGCGCCTTGTGCCTTCGCGGACGCGGACGGTTGCGCGTCGGCTTCCATGCCCTTCTGCATGCGCGCGTCGGGGGCCGCATTGGATGCGCGGTCGCGCGCAATTTCCGGTTCGCGTTGCTGGACGATCGGCGCGCGTTCACGGAACACGGCGACGCCGATCACGCCAAGGTCATTCGGACGGCCGGTGCGCGTGGCGTAGCTGTCGGCAAGCGTCGTGAAGTAAAAGGCGGCGGTCTTGCGCAGGCTGGTGCGCCATCCGTCGACATCCAGCGTTTCCCATGGCCCGAGCACGTAGCCGGACTGCGCCGGTGACGCGGTGTCGCCGCTGACGATGTTGACACCGTCGACGCTGGCGACCGCGAGGATGCGAGCGCCCGAGAGGTTGCGGATGCGCACCCGGTACTCGTTGCCGGGTGTGCCGACGATGAAGCGTTCGCCACCTGACGGGTAGACGCCGAGCGCGTTGCCGCTTGCACGATCGACGATTTCCATCGCCGCGACGCCGCCGCTGACCCACGTCGACTGGCTTTGGATGGCGGACACGCAGCCGGAAGCGCCGATTGCCGTGCCGGCAATGAGCACGGGAAGCATTACGAGAAGGGCGCGGCGTGAGCGATTCATAATGTTCCCTTGAAGGTTACGGCGGATTGCCGTCTGGGGGCTGTAAACGCAAGGCTGCGCGTAGCGGGGTTAACGCGCGTGCACTTCCTTGCCGTCATTCCCGCGGAAGCGGGAACCCAGCGGCGTGCACCCCCACACCGTCATTCCCGCGCGAGCGGGATCCCAGCGGTGTGCAGGCTCCACACCGTCATTCCCGCACAAGCGGGAACCCAGTGTCGTTGGTTGCCGAGGGGACACGAGGGATCGGTCGTCGCTCGAACACGCTTCGCGAACTCGCTTTGGACCGATGCCCCCGCATCCCCTCGGAGTCGCGCGGAGCGAATCGTCACACCTCGGTATCGCGAGGACTTGCTACCGTTTCGACCGTCATTCCCTCGCGAGCGGGAACCCAGCGGCGTGCATGGCGATGCATAGCATCGGTCGCAGTGCTTTGGCCCAGCGAGTCGCGCGCGCGTTCGCGTCGGCCACCCCGGAAACGGCCATTGCTTATAATCCTGGCGATGCAGGATACTTCTCACATCGCCACGATCGTCGTGTACAGCGCGTTTGCGCTGGCCTTCGTGCTCGGCGCAATTGCGCAACGCACGAGCTTCTGCACGATGGGAGCGATCACCGACGTCGTCAATTTTGGCGACTGGCGGCGCATGCGGATGTGGCTGCTCGCCATCGCACTGGCGATCGCCGGGACCGGATGCCTTCACGCCGCCGGCGTGATCGACGTCGAGAAGTCGATCTACACCAACGCCGACGTGCCGTGGCTGTCGCACATCGTAGGTGGACTTTTCTTCGGCGCGGGCATGACGCTGGGTTCGGGCTGCGGCAGCAAGACGCTGATCCGCCTTGGTGCCGGCAACCTGAAATCGCTGGTCGTGTTGATCGTGCTGGCCGCAGCGGCCTACATGACGCTGAAGGGCGTGTTCGCAGGCACGCGAGCATTCGTGCTCGACCCGGTGCGCGTCAACGTCGGCGCCCGCGCGTCCGATCTTCCGGCGATCTTCGCATCGTGGGGCATTGCCGGCGGCGTTCGCTGGTGGCTGCCGCTTGCCATTGCGGCGGCGATCGCGGCGTTCGTGTTCGCCAATCGCGATTTCCGCACGACGCCCGAATTGATCGTCGGCGGACTCGTCGTCGGCGCCGTGATCGTCGGCGGCTGGTACGTATCGGCCCATCTCGGTTACGTCGCCGAAGATCCTGCGACGCTGGAGGAGAAATTCTTCGCCACCAATTCCGGCCACGCGGAGTCGTTTTCGTTTGTCGCGCCCACCGCTTACCTGCTGGAACTTCTGATGTTGTGGACCGATCAGTCGCGTGTCGTCACGTTCGGCATCGCCGGCGTGCTCGGAATGATCGCCGGATCGCTGGTGATGGCGCTCGCGACGCGCAAGTTCCGCTGGGAGGGATTTGCCAACGCCGAGGATCTCGGCAATCACCTGGCCGGCGGCGTGATGATGGGTTTCGGTGGCGTGACCGGGCTCGGCTGCACGATCGGCCAGGGCTTGACTGGCGTGTCGACATTGGCGGTCGGCTCGTTCCTGACGCTGTTCTCGATCATCGGCGGCTGCCTGCTGGCGGTGAAGTACCAGATGTGGCGAATCGAGCGCAGCGGATGAACGTCAACCCGCACGTCGCCACCGGCGTTTTCAGCCAATGATCGTGTTCGACCTCTGCTGCGCGAGCGGACATTCGTTCGAAGGCTGGTTCGATTCCGCCATTGCGTATGCAGACCAGCGGGCGCGCGGGATGGTGCGCTGCCCGGTGTGTGACGACGCGTCGATCGACAAGCGATTGACGGCGCGAATCAGCACGCACAAGGCATCGCAGCCCGCTAAGGCCATTGCCGCGCCGGCCCCTACGGCACATGACGCGGCGGCCGGCCTGCCGGCCGAGGTGCTCGCAAAGCTGCGCGAGATCGTGCGCAACACCGAGAACGTCGGCGAGCGCTTCGCCGAAGAAGCGCGCAAGATCCATTACGACGAAGTGCCGGCGCGGGCGATTCGCGGGCAAGCCACCGCCGATGAAGCCGATGCGTTGCGCGAGGAAGGCATCGACTTCGCGTCGCTGCCGCCGTCGATCACCACCGATACGCACTGAGTTGCACGATTGCGCATTGAGTGCCTGCGCTACAATGTTGCGCTTCTCAGGGGGTCGTTAGCTCAGTTGGTAGAGCAGCGGACTTTTAATCCGTTGGTCACTGGTTCAAGTCCAGTACGGCCTACCATTTGAAACAGAGAGTTGCGCTATCTGCCGACCCTCTGTTTTTTCCGACCGTGGCAAAAACGTGACAAATTAATCACGTTCTTGCCACGTCCGCGTTCGATACGAGCCGCGGCTGCCGTCAAATGCTCGGTCCCGAACTTCGCGTAGCGGCTCACCGCCGCAGACGTAACCGCCTTCGAGGACGAGGACCCAGGCCATCGTCACCCATTTCGCTATGCGAGGCCCGATGCCTTCGATCCACGATCGTAAATCTCTGGAGATCGTCGATATGCGTCGGCGCAGCGTTCAGAACAGAACCATCGTCCGGTCGGCGTGGTCTTGCGATACGCCGCAAGAGGCGCGAGCATCTTGCACACAGGATCTATCCAGGCGGGATCGAAGACCGGCGCAAACTCGATGGAGTAAAGCGGGACGTGGCCAGCAATCGATCGCAGCGCTACCTTGCCCATGTCCTTCGTCACAATTCCAGATGCCGCAGCGATTTCGGCGATCGGCTGGGTCGCCAGCATTTGCCCCGGAGACGCGAACGCGGCGATGCGTGCGGCGATATTGACGGTCGAACCGAAAAGGTCATCTGATCGGCGGAGCACTGGGCCGTGATTGAGGCCGGTCCTTGTCAGCGGAATCCGTGGCTCGGCTCGGCACGCCGGAAGCAAACGTCCGAGCACCTGGAGGGCAGTTGCCGGGTCAGGAAATCCAAACATCGCTTCGTCACCGATCCACTTGATCGGCGGTCCAAGCCCTCCGAGCGCTTGGCGCACCAGCTCCTCGAAGCACTCTAGCACCGCTATTGCGGACGCATCCCCATAGACGTCCGTGATGGCGCTAAAGCCCGCCAGATCCACGAACGCGACGGTCGCAGCCGCGGACTCGAAGCCGGCGCCAGTGCTCTCGCTCGTATCCATGGCTTGATTGTGTTGAGGCCGGTCGTGCGCGTCAAGCGCCGCTTTCTACCTGCTGTGCGGCTGCCGGCTCAATCACATTCGACGAGTCCATTCGGCCAGTACCGACCGGAGCGGCGCTTGCAGGTACTTGAACCCGAGCTCGGATGTCGCGACTTGAAATTTATGCGGAACGCGAATGCTTGCGCTTAGCAATCCATGCACTATTCAGCATCTAGCTGTGCAACGTTCACGCAAGATGGGACGAAATCACAATCCCGGTTGCTAGTATCGCAATGGTAAGTGCGGCAACACCGATTTTCGCCGCCGGCGATGGAGGCGACATGACGGGTTGTGCGCCGTTCTATGGCGCCGCGTGCGTTCGCTTCATTGCGGGGTCGCGGCCGGAGGCGGCATTGCTTGGTCGAGCATGGCGTGATCGTTCACGCCAACACCATTGTCATGCTGGGGATCCTGGAGATGGCACTTGGATCGTATGTATGGTGATCTTGCGCGCATCCCTTGCCGACTTTGCGCTATTCCGAGTTTTGCATTGTCGTTACCGAAGATACAGCGAAAGAGGAATAGCAACGGGCCGCAACGGCGCCTGTCCGTTTCGATAGGCAATCGGTGCTGGCGAGCTTTCTGGTCATGTTCCAAACTTTGCCGTCCGCTTGTTAAGTGCACGCGAGCCGACTGCGGCAAGGTCGGGCCGCGCCAGTTCGTCAAGAATCGGACATTGCGGGCGATCATTGCCCTTACAGCTGGACGCAAGTTTTTCGAGCGTGCGTTTCATCGCCTGCAGTTCGTCGATTTTGGTGTTGAGCTGAGCGAGTCGCTCCAACGCGAGGGCCTTGACCTTGGCGCTGGGCCGGCGGCGGTCGCGCCATAGACTCAGCAACTCTGCGATCTGTTTGACCGGAAAGCCCAAGTCGCGCGCGTGCCGGATGAACCGCAGCATATGCACATCCGTCTCGGCGTACGTACGATATCCCGACTCGGTGCGTTTGAGCGCCGGCATGAGGCCAATCTGCTCATAGTGGCGAATCATCTTCGCCGACACTCCCGACTGTTCTGCGGCGGCGCCGATATTGATCGGGAAAGTGCTGAGCGGCATGACAATCACCCCACTGAAACCGCGGCAACGGCTGCTGCATTTGCCGCCAAGGGGCGGCTGGCAGCAGGCGCTGCACTGTCGATTGTCATGATGCGTTCACCCGGGTGCGAAGGTCGGGCGGCCGGTTGCCAGCGTCGCAAGAGCAGCGCATTTCCCACGACACTTACACTTGAGAACGCCATGGCGGCACCCGCTATCACGGGGGACAGAAACCCCAGCGCAGCGAGCGGAATGCCGACGGCATTATAGATAAAGGCCCAGAACAGGTTCTGGCGAATCTTGTGGTAGGTGCGTCGGGAAATCGCCAACGCATCGGAAACCAGTTGCGGATCACCCCGCATCAGCGTGATGCCTGCCGCATGCATCGCCACATCGGTGCCGGTGGCCATCGCGATACCTACGTCCGCCGCGGCCAATGCGGGCGCGTCGTTGATCCCGTCGCCGACCATCGCGACGACCGCGCCATCGCGCTTCAGTTCAGCGATGATCTGCGCCTTGTCGGCGGGCAGTACGTCGGCGCGCACATCGTCGATCCCCAAAGCTGCGGCAACCGCCTTCGCGCTGCCGGCATTGTCCCCGGTGACCATCACCGTGCGCACGTGCTGCCGGTGCAACTGCGCAATGGCAGTTGCAGCGTTGGCTTTCACCTCGTCGCCGAAGGCCAGCAGGCCGACAAGTTCGCGCGTTCCGTCTGCGTCGCGAGCCAGCCAGGACACCGTCCGACCCCCACTTTGCAACGCCTGGGCGCGGGCTTCACAAGCACGCAAGTCGACCGTGAGTTCATGCATCCATCGCGTGCTGCCCAAGTACAGGGTCGTGTTGCCAGTCGTCGCCTGAACGCCTCGTCCCGGCACTGCGGCAATGGAGCGTGCGGTGTCGGGCAGGATACCGGCTCCAGTGGCCGTCGCCACGACCGCGCGCGCAAGCGGATGTTCACTCCCTTGCTGGACGGCGGCGGCCTGGCGCAACAGTTGTTCCGCTGTCCCGACCGCCGGCACGTATGCGGTCAACGTTGGCTTGCCTTGCGTCAGCGTTCCGGTCTTGTCGAAAGCAATGATCGTCACGCCATGCGCGATCTCCAACGCTTCGGCGCTCTTGATGAGGATGCCGTGGCGGGCGGCAACACCGGTCCCCACCATGATGGCGGTAGGTGTGGCCAGTCCGAGCGCGCACGGGCAGGCGATGACCAGCACGGCGACGGCGTTCAGTACGGCCTGTTCCCAATTACCACTGGCCAAGCCCCAGGCCAACAAAGTCAGCAACGCGATGCCAAGCACTACGGGCACGAAAACGGCGCTGACGCGGTCGACGACACGTTGGATCGGTGCCTTCGCCGCCTGTGCGTCCTCGACCAGACGAATGATGCGCGACAGCGTTGATGTGGCGCCGACCGCGCGCGTGATGACCAACAACAGGCCGAGCGAATTCACGGCGCCGCCGGTGACACGGTCGCCCACGCTTTTGGCGACCGGCAGGCTCTCCCCGGTGATCAGTGACTCGTCAACTTCGCTGCCGCCTTCCTGGACTTCGCCATCGACCGGTACCCGCTCACCCGGGCGGACCACGACCAGGTCGCCGACCTGCACCTCGCTCACGGGCACATCGATATCGGCGCCGTCGCGACGCACGCGCGCCCGCTCCGGGCGCAGCGCATTGAGCGCGCGGATTGCTTCCGTCGTCTGCTGCTTGGCGCGCGCCTCAAGCCATTTGCCCAGCAACACCAGGGTGATCACCGCGGCGCCAGCTTCGAAGTACAGATGCGGCACGCCGTGCGCCGAATGCCGCAGCAGGAGATAGACGGAAAGTCCATAGGCGGCACTGGTGCCCAGGGCCACCAACAGATCCATATTCCCGGTGAATGCCCGCAGCGCACGCCAGCCAGCGCGGTAAAACCGAGCGCCCAGCCAAAACTGGACGGGCGTCGCCAGCGCCAGTTGTAGCCAGCCCGGCAGCAACCATCCTTGGCCGAACAGGGCAGCCACCATCGGGGCCATGAGGGGCAGCGTCAACGCGGCGCTCACCGCGACCGGCCACCAATCAGGCCATCCATTGTCCGTACCGGATACGGAGGCGGCTGCCGCAGCAGCGCTGGTCTCCGCAGTCGCCGTGTATCCGGCGGCATGCACGGCGTCGAGAATCGCGGGCAGCAGGCGTTCGCGGTCCATGGTAACGACCCGGGCCTGTTCGGTGGCCAGATTGACGCTCACCGAAATGACACCGGGCACCTTGGCAATCGCTTTCTCGACGCGGTTTACGCAGGACGCGCAAGTCATGCCGCCGATCTTCAGCGTGATGTCCTCCGTGCTCACCTCGTAGCCTGCTCGCTCAACCGCGGCGACCAGGTCGCCGGGAGCCGTCGACGCCGAGGCACGAACGGTCGCGCGCTCGGTGGCGAGGTTGACCGTGGCGGCGGACACCCCGGGCACGACGCGCAGTGCCGTTTCCACCCGGCCCACGCAGCTTGCACACGTCATGCCGCGAATGCCCAGGCGAATATCGGCCGCAAGACCATCAGAGGTCATAGCGGGATCGTGCGCAAGGTTTGTCATGGCGCCATTGGACCGCAGCGAGGAGAGGAGGACACCCTAAACTTTCCCATGGTGGCAATGTCAAGCGTACGCCTCGGCGGCTGACGGCGGGTACCGAGGTGCCATTCGCCTAACAAAAAAATACTTGACCTTCCCACGGTAGGAAGGAGTTCAATGGGTCAGTTGTTCCCATTATCTTGGAGATTGACCATGATTGAGCTAAAAGTTGATGGTATGACCTGCGGCGGATGCGTCAGCGCGGTCAAACGCATCGTCGCCAACGTTGACGATAAGGCGCAGGTTGACGTTGACCTCCCGACTAAACGAGTCAGCATTGCGAGTGACCTGCCCGCCGCGAGCTTCGCTGCAGCGCTGGAGCAAGGCGGCTATCCGTCGCTCACTTCCACGTCGACTGTAGCGGCGAAGGGCGGTTGCTGCGGCGGTGCACGAGCGTGAAATCTTACGTTTCAGGGGATGGGCCGGCGTACTTCGCCGGCCGTCTTTCGTTGTCTAG
>JBDTJK010000088.1:0-5552 GCA_039935875.1 Casimicrobiaceae bacterium | reverse complement strand
GGCTGAAACGCGGCCTCAGCCCGGTGCGGGCGGAACGAACGGAAAGCGCGCACGCGCCTTCGCTCCGGCCGCGCCGGATGCGCGCACGAAGCGATGCCGGTCAGCAGGCGTCACCAGGAAATCCCAGATCACTGGCGCCGCAGCCTGCGTCGCGGACTTGATGAACCGGCGCCTGCGCTGGCTTGCGAGCACATCGGCCAGCACACGTTGCGGATCCCAGCCCGCGAGCAGCTCCTCGCGCATCGAGTTTTCGACTGGCGCATGCGCCGCGTCGCCGCCAAGATCATGTTGCTCGTGCGGATCCTGCTGCAGGCCATAAAGCTGCGCGCGCCCGCCGTGCACGTAGACGTACTTCATCTGCCCACGGCGGAGCATCCGGCACGGCCCGCAGACACCCATGTCGGTGTACTCGGAGATCACGCTGCGCTCGCCGTGCCATGCCCCGCCCTCGAGTAGCGGACGCCATGGTCGCTGGCGAACACGACGATCGTGTCGTCGCGGAGCGCGCATTCGTCGAGGATGCGCAGCAGCCGTCCCACCTTGTCATCAATGTATTCGAGCATGCCGTAGTACGCGTGACGAGCGGCCAGGACCTGCTCATCGGTTACCGGCTCGACATCGGCGCGGTGCGACGCGTGCAGCCATTGGCTTTGCTGGTCGCGCAGTGCGACGGGGATCACGCCAACCATCGGAGCGTCGATGGCCGTATGCCGGTAACGGTCCCAGTGCTCCTGGTCGATCGTGAACGGCGGGTGCGGGTGGCTGAACGACACCGTGAGTAAAAACGGTGGCCGGTCCGCCGCGCGTGCGAGGTCGTAGATCCGCTGGATGGCAAGTCGCTCGACTTCGTCGTCGTAGTCCATCTGCAGGCTGCGCACGCACACGCCCGCCTGGATCACGTTCTGCATGCTGATTCCGCTCGGACGGTCGCGCGGACCGGCCAGCCAGTTGGGCGTCCAAGCGAAATCGGCCGGATAGATATCGGTGACAAGCCGCTCGTCGAAGCCGTGCAACTGGTCGGGGCCGATGAAGTGCATCTTGCCGGCGAGGATCGTCAGGTAACCGGCGGCGCGAAGGTAGTGCATCAGCGTCGGACGCGACGCTGCGAATTCGCATGCGTTGTCAAACGCGCCAATGGTCGTCGGCAGGCGTCCGGTCAGCAATGAAAAACGCGAGGGCGCGCAGATCGCGAATTGCAATACGCTGCATCGAAGACGACGCCATCGCGGGCCAGCGCCGCAAGATGCGGCGTCTTCACCAGCGCGTGGCCGTAGAAGCGCAGCGCGGGCGCGGCCATCTGGTCGGCCATGACGCGGCGCGCGTTCCACGTGGATTCAGCCGCGCAGGTACTCCGGGTCGCTGAACATCGACGACACGACGACTTTGCGGATGCCCTTGTCGTCGGGGACGACATACAGGATCGGCGAGATCAGCTCCTCGAACAGGCCGCGCAGGCTGCGTGCGCCGGTCTTGTACTCGATGGCCAGTTCCGAGATCTGCTCGAAGACCTTCGGTTCGACCACCAGTTCGACGCCTTCGGCCTTGAAGATGTCCAGGAACTGCGGATAAATCGCATTGCGTGGCTCTGTCATGATGCGCACCAGCATCGCCCGCGTCAGCGTGTCGAAGCGCGCGATGATCGGCAGGCGGCCGGTGAACTCGGGAATGAGGCCATAGGTGAAGAGGTCGGTGGGCTTCACGCGGCTGTTGAGGCGGTCGAGGATGCTGCGGTTGTCGCCCGTGGACGTGGCGATGAAGCCGTAGCCGTGGGTCTGCGACTTGATGATCTCGTCTAGCGCGACGAATGCGCCTCCGCAGATGAACAGGATGTCGGTGGTGTCGAGGTACTGGCCATTGCCGACCTTGACCTGCGCGCCTTCCATGATCTTCAGCAGCGCATGCTGGACGCTCTCGCCGGAGCTGCCGCCATCGCGGTTGCCGCCGGACTTGAGCTTGTCGATTTCGTCGATGAACACGATGCCGCGGCGGGCGGCAAGCACATCCCCCTGCGCACGTTCGATCAGGCGTTGCAGCACCGCTTCGATCTCCTCGTTGACGAAGCGCGTCTGCGCCAGCGCGGTGGCCTCGGCAGTGACGAATGGCACGCCGAGGATGCCGGACAGCGTCTCGCACAACAGCGTCTTGCCGCAACCGGAGGGTCCGATCAACAGCACGTTGCTCTTGGCCACCACGGCGTCGCCGCGACTCGCGCGCTCGATCTTGCGAAAATGCGCGTAAACGGCGACGGCGACGATCTTCTTCGCGTCGGCCTGACCGATCACATACTGGTCGAGTTCGCGCACTATGGCGCTGGGAGTCAGCGAAGTGGAAAGCATGAGGAACGCCAGTCAGGTGCCGGGCGGCGCGGCGCGTCCGCTGCGAAGAATGATACGCGCGTGCACGCTGGCGCGGACCGCACGCGCGTGGGTCACGATGATGCTCACGTTGGTGATGAAGGGTTCAGCGCTCGCGCAGCCGGTTGCCAACCTTGCGGCGAGTCAGTAGCGGATGCGTAGCCGCCTGTAAACAAACCCCAGCAGCCACGCGGGACCGATCAACAGGAACTTGAGGTCATCGACGAATGACGGCTTGCGGCCTTCCACCGCATGCCCGGCAAACTGTCCGATCCACGCGACGACGAACACGATTGCCGCCATCCACGCGAGGTTGACCGGCAGGTATGCGAGCGACGCCATCATCAGCGCAACGAATGCAAGCATGCCGAGCGCGATCGCCGGCGACAGCGACGCGTAGAACGCCAGCGCCGCCGAGCACAGCGCCAGCGCCGCGTACGGCGATAGCCACCACGCGATTGCAACCACGCTCCACGTGATCGCCGGCACGCAGATCCAGTGCAGGGCCTTGTTCAGCGGATCGCGATGCGATTCGCCGTAACGGTCGAACCACTGGTCGATAGTCGGCATGGCCCCGGTCGCCGAATCGGACGGATGCCCCTATAATCGCGCCAGAAACAGCTGCGCGCCACAGGATTCTACGCGAGCGCCGATTTGAGCGACCCCGGTGGGGTCATCACGATTCTATCTGGAGGAACGCATGAAATCTCTGATTGCAACAGGCCGCGCCATCATCGCCGCATCGGTATTTGTCGTCATGGCACCCTCGCTCGCCGCCGACCAGTTCATCACCGTGCTGACTGGCGGCACCAGCGGCGTCTACTATCCGCTGGGCGTCGCGCTCGCGAACGTGATCGGCAAGGCGATTCCCGCTGCGAAGACGTCGGTCCAGGCGACCAAGGCCTCGGTGGAAAACCTCAACCTGCTCGAGGCCGGCCGCGGTGAAATCGCGTTTACGCTGGGCGATTCGCTATCCGACGCATGGCAGGGACACGAGGAAGCCGGCTTCAAGACGCCGCTCAAGAAACTGCGGGGAATCGCGGCCATCTACCCAAATTACATCCAGATCGTGGCCAGCAAGGAATCGGGAATCCGCACGCTTGCCGACCTCAAGGGAAAACGCGTATCGGTTGGCGCGCCGAAGTCGGGCACGGAACTCAACGCACGGACGATCTTCAAGGCGGCCGGGCTCGATTACAAGGATTTCTCGAAGGTCGAGTACCTGCCATTCGGCGAGTCCGTCGAATTGATGAAGAATCGCCAGCTCGACGTCACCTTGCAGTCTGCGGGCCTCGGCGTTTCTGCGTTGCGCGACCTTGCCGTATCGTTGCCGATCGTCGTGGTGGCCATCCCCCCCGACGTGATCAAGAAGACCAACGACCCGGCCTACCTGCCTGCGACCATCCCCGCACACACCTACGAGGGCCAGGATGCGGACGTCCCGGCGGCCGCCGTGCAGAACTTCCTAGTCACACACACGGGCGTCAGCACCGATGAGGTCTACCAGATGACCAAGGCGTTGTGGACCAACCTGCCGCAACTTGTCGCCGCGCACTCGGCGGCGAAGGCAATCGAACTCAAGAATGCGCTCGCCGGCATGCCGATCCCGCTGCATCCGGGCGCTGAAAAATACTACAAGGAAGTGGGCATCCTGAAGTGAAGTCTGGACCCCGCCGGGTGCAGCAATGAGCACGCGCGTCGAGGGGCCGGCGCCCCATGCGGGGGGCGATCACGCAGGATATGACGAAAGCGGGAGACGCCGCGAGTTGAGCGGCTTGACGGCCAAGGTCGTTGCTGGCGTCGCACTCGCGTTCTCCAGCTACCAGCTCGTCATCGCCGCCTTTGCGCCGCTGTCGAGCCTTCCGACCCGCTCGCTGCACGTCGGTTTCCTGCTGGCGCTGGCATTCTCGATCAACGCAGCCGGCAAGTGGGCGGCGCGTACCCGCATTCCCTGGTACGACGCATGCCTCGCGGCGCTTGCGTTCGCGATCTCGACCTATCACCTGATCTTCGAGGGTGCGCTGATCCAGCGTTCGGGGGATCCCAGCACGCTTGACCTTACTGTCGGGGTCATTTTCATCTTGCTGGTGTTCGAGGGTGCGCGCCGGGTGCTGGGCATCGCGCTGCCGCTGATCTGTGGCGCGTTCCTCGCGTACGGAATGTTCGGGGAGTACCTGCCATCCGTTATCGCGCACCGCGCCTACGGCTTCGATCAGATCGTCAATCAACTGTTTCTCGGCACCGAGGGGCTGTTCGGCATTCCCACGCTGGTGTCGGCGACTTACATCTTCCTGTTCATCCTGTTCGGCAGCTTCCTCGAGCACGCCGGGATGATCGGTCTTTTCAACGACATCGCGCTGGGATTCGTCGGCGGTGCACGCGGCGGGCCCGCCAAGGTCGCCGTCATCTCATCCGGGATGATGGGCACGATTTCGGGTTCCGGTGTGGCCAACGTGCTGACGGTCGGCCAGTTCACCATCCCGCTGATGAAGCGCTTCGGCTATTCGTCGATCTTCGCGGGCGCGGTCGAGGCAACGTCGAGCATGGGGGGGCAGATCATGCCGCCGGTTATGGGCGCCGTCGCCTTCATCATGGCGGAAACGCTCAACATTCCGTACATCACCGTGGTCAAGGCGGCGGTCGTGCCGGCATTCCTCTATTACGCGGCCGCGTTCTGGATGGTGCATCTCGAGGCGGGCCGAGCCGGACTGATGGGCATGCCGCGCGACGAGGTCCCCAACCCGTGGCGCGCGTTCCGGCAGAAATGGTTCCTGATGCTGCCGCTTGCGGTGCTCGTGTTCCTGCTGTTCGACGGCTTCACGCCAATGTTTGCCGGCATCATCGGTCTGGCCCTGACGGCGATGCTGATTCTCGGCGTCGGCATCGCCGCTGGCTTTGGCAGCACGACATTCCGGGTGGTGTTCTGGATTGCATTGGGGCTCGCCGTTGCTGCGTTCTTCCGGTTCGGCGTGTGGCCGCTGATCGGTGCGATCGCAATCCTGGTTGCCGTCAATCTCGTCATCAAGGGCGGCGGCGCCACGCTTGCCTTGATGCGTGCAAGCCTGATCGCCGGCGCGCGCCAGGCCGTTCCGGTGGGAGTGGCCTGTGCGATCGTCGGGGTGATCATCGGCGTGTTGACGCTGACCGGCGCGGCCTCCAATTTTGCCGGATTCGTCGTCGAAGTCGGCGCACACAGCT
>JBDTJK010000087.1:0-11417 GCA_039935875.1 Casimicrobiaceae bacterium | reverse complement strand
ATCATCCGGACAACCTGTTCGTCGCGCAGTTCATCGGCTCGCCGTCGATGAACGTGGTCGAGGGCGCGGTGCGTCGCGCGGATGCGAGTGCCTATGTCGAGGCCGAGGGCGGCGTGCACTGGCCGCTGGTGTCAAGCGCCGGCAGCGATGGCCAGGCCGTCGTCTACGGAATCCGCCCCGAGCACCTGTCAGCGGTCGACCCGGCGGCCAGCGGCGCCGTCGCCGCCACGATCACCGTCGTCGAGCCGACGGGCGCCGAGACCGAACTGCTGGTGCAGGCAGGTAACGCGTCGATTGTCCTGGTCACCCACGGACGGACTTCGGTGCGACCCGGCGACCGCATCGGCCTCGCGGTCGATCCTGCGATGGTGCACGTGTTCGACCGCGCCAGCGGACAGCGACTGACGCGGGCATCGCATTGATGGTGCCTGCCGCAGGCATTGGACGCAACACAATCCCCTCGACAGTGGCTTTCCCATGAAAAAGAAATCGAGCAGCAAACGCAAGCTTCGCTCCACCGAATGGTTCGGCCGTCACGACCGCGATGCGATGGTGCATCGCTCGTGGATGAAGAACCAGGGTTTCCCGCACGACCTGTTCGACGGTCGGCCGGTGATCGGGATCTGCAATACCTGGTCTGAAGT
Organism: Casimicrobiaceae bacterium; assembly: GCA_039935875.1. Taxonomy (GTDB): domain Bacteria; phylum Pseudomonadota; class Gammaproteobacteria; order Burkholderiales; family Casimicrobiaceae; genus VBCG01. The sequence goes on along the minus strand of JBDTJK010000087.1, from coordinate 10,773 downwards.
GACACCGTGCAACGCGCACTTTCGCGAGCTGGCCGAGCACATCAAGGCGGGCGTGCTGGACTCGGGTGGCTTCCCGCTCGAGTTTCCGGTGATGAGCCTAGGCGAACCGGTGATGCGGCCGACGACGATGCTGTTCCGCAACCAGGTCGCGATGGATGTCGAGGAGTCGATCCGTGCCAATCCATTTGACGGCGTCGTGCTGATGATGGGTTGCGACAAGACGACGCCCGCGCTGCTGATGGGTGCCGCGTCGTGCGACCTGCCGACCATCGGCGTGTCCGGCGGTCCGATGCTCAACGGCAAGTTTCGCGGGCACGACATCGGTTCCGGCACGCACGTGTGGAAATTCACCGAGATGTTGAAAACCGGCGAGATGAAGCTCGACGACCTGACCGAAGCCGAGGCATGCATGTCCCGCTCGGCGGGCCATTGCATGACGATGGGCACGGCGTCGACGATGGCGTCGATGGTCGAGTCACTGGGCATGGGGCTGCCGACCAATGCAGCGATCCCGGCCGTGGATTCGCGGCGCAAGCTCTTGTGCAGGATGGCCGGCCGCCGCATCGTCGACATGGTCCACGAGGACCTGAAGATGTCGAAAATCCTGACGCGGCAGGCGTTCGAGAACGCGATCATGGTCAACGGCGCGATCGGCGGCTCGACCAATGCCGTCGTGCACCTGCTCGCCATTGCCGGACGCATCGGCATCGACGTCACGCTCGATGACTGGGACCGCCTCGGCCGCGAAATTCCGTGCCTCGTCGACCTGATGCCGTCGGGCCACTTCCTGATGGAGGATTTCTACTACGCAGGCGGATTGCCGGTGGTGATCCGCGAAATCGGCAAGTACCTGCACAAGAAGGCCCTGACGGTCAATGGCCGTACGCTGTGGCAGAACTGCAAGGACGCGGTCAACTACAACACGGAAGTGGTGACGCCGCTCGACGCGCCGTTCAAGCCACATGGGGGGATCGTCGTATTGCGCGGCAATCTCGCGCCCGACGGCGCGGTACTCAAGCCATCGGCGGCGACGCCGAAGCTGTTGCAGCATACCGGGCGTGCCGTGGTGTTCGACAACATCGAGGACCTGCATGCGCGAATCGATGACGCCAAGCTCGATGTGCGCGCAGACGACATCCTGGTGCTGCGCAACTGCGGACCCCGCGGGTATCCGGGATTTCCCGAAGTCGGCAATTTCGCGTTGCCGGCCAAGCTCCTGAAGCAGGGTGTCACCGACATGGTCCGCATCTCCGATGCGCGAATGTCTGGCACCGCCTACGGCACGGTGGTATTGCACACGGCGCCGGAGGCGGCCATCGGTGGACCGCTGGCGCTGGTGCGCAATGGCGACACGATCACGCTCGATGTCGCGCGGCGCAAGCTCGAACTGCACGTGTCGGCTACCGAACTCGCCAAGCGGCGCACGCGGTGGAAGTCGTTGCCGCCGCACGCTGACCGCGGCTGGGTGAAGCTCTACTGCGCCACCGTGCAGCAGGCCGACAAGGGTGCCGATCTCGATTTCCTGGTCGGTGGCTCTGGCTCGGCTGTGGGCCGCGAAAGTCACTGACCGACGCGCGGCGAAAGCCGGCCTCACGGCGCCGCGTACGCGCATCACTTGACGTCAGTCGTCGTGCGACTTCCTGTCGCGTGATTCGGGATCGCCGCGCAGCGTGACTTGCCACGTCGCTGGCGGCGCAGCACTCGTCCGAATCGCACAGGGCGTGCCAGGGTGAACGTCGGCCGCGAGCGTACGGCACAGATGCAGCACGATCGCGCCAAGCTGCGGCTGCCGGTGATATTCGCCGTGCACACCTGGCACCGCTATGATTTCCATCGGTCGCCGCAGCAGGCGCTGCCACTGGCGCAGCGCGGTGCGCCGCGTGGTGGCGCAGCGGAAGTAGATGGCGCGACCCTCTGCGATGCCGCCTGGTCTGTAGGCATTGGCGGCAGCGATATGTGCGAGATACATGCTGCGCCCGACGGCCTCGGGCGCGCTAAGCGGACGGTCGGGGGATTCGTCAGGCGTCAGCGTCGACCCTGGCACTTGCGAGTCGATGACGAACAGCACCGGGGGTGCGTGGCCCTGCGCCTGCAGCTGCAGCGCGATCTCGAACGCCATGATGCCACCGAAGCTGGTGCCGACGATGCGGTGCGGACCTCGCGGGCTCACGCGCAGCATCTCGCGCACGTAATGCGTGGCCATTGCCGGCAGCGACGCGTGCCGCGGCCATTGCATCATCGGCGGCTGCAACGCGTGGAACGGAATGTCGTTGCTCAACTTATGGCCGATGGTCAGCATGCGCATCGCATATCCCCACGCCCCCGCGAGCGCGAACAGCGGAGGCTGTGTGCCGCCCGCATGCAGGACGATGCGTGTCGACGTCCACTCCGCCCAGTGCTGTCCGAGCGCCGCGGCGATCGCGCGCGGGGTCCGCGCCTCCGCCAGCACCCGCAACGGAAACGTGATTCCGGTACAAGCTGAAATGCCGGCCGCGAGGCGCACTGCAAGCAGTGAATCTCCTCCCTGGTCGAAGAAATCGTCGGTGGCGCCCAGCGGCGCGCGGCCAAGCACGTCGACGAACAGGTCGACCAATACCTGCTCGAGCTCGTTGCGCGGTACTTCGATATCGCGTGAGGGTGCTTGCAGCAACGCCCGATCGATCTTGCCGCGCTCGTTGCGCGGCAGCGCGACATGCATGACGATCGCGTGCGGCAGCACGCTGGCCGGCAGGCGCTCGCGAATGAATTCGCGCAGGCACATCGGATCGACCGTTGCGGCGACTGAAGGCGCGATGTGCGCAACGATGCGGCCGTCGACGTGCACAACCGCCACCTCGCGGACCGCGACGTGGCTCGCCACTGCGGCCTCGATCTCGCCAAGCTCGATGCGCACGCCGTTGACCTTGATCCGCCGATCGCTGCGGCCGAGGCACTCGAGCAGTCCGTCGTCGCGAACGCGCACTCGGTCGCCCGTGCGATACAGGCGATCGCCATTGCCGGGACTGAACGGATTGTCGACGAATCGCTCGCGCGTCAGCGCAGGATCGCCGCGATAGCCGCGCGCGAGGCCATCGCCGGCGACATACAGCTCGCCGGCGACGCCCGTCGCAACCGGTGCCATCCGGTCGTCGAGCACGTAGATCCGCATGCCGGGCAACGGCCGGCCGATGGGCACGTTGTCGTCGGCCGCTTCGACTCGATGGCAGGTTGCGTCCCACGCTTCGGTCGCCCCGTAGACGTTCCATAACTGGGCCGCCGGCAGCGCCTCGCGAAAGCGTTCGACGCTGCGCCCGCGCAGCGGCTCTCCGCTGCAGGTCCACAGGCGCAGTGCGGGTAATTCGCGTCCGAGATTCGCGTCCGCGTCGAGCAGCATCTCGAGCTGCGACGGCACCAGCAGGATGCGCGTGACGCATGCACTCGCAAGTGCTTCGATCATGTCGCGCGGCCGCAGCAGCAGCGCGTCGTCGACGATCAACGTCGGCACGCCGCACAGCAGCGGGCCCAGCCATTCGGCAATCGTGTCGACGAACCCCGGCGTGCCGCGCTGGCACGCGACTTCACCGTGCGCAAAAGGCCGCGCGCTGCAGTCCCAATTAAGCCGATGCAGGACTTGGCGTTCGCTGATTTCCACGCCCTTGGGTATGCCGGTCGACCCCGACGTGTGGATCACGAATGCCAGTCGCTCCGGGTTGGCAACGAGCCTCGGTAGCGACTGCGCCGCGTCTTGTTCATTCGCACATTCATCCGATGGATCGATGACGATCAGGTTGCCGCCCAGAATCCGTTGCATTTCCGGAGCAGCGATCAGTGCGACCGCGCCGCTGGCCAACAGCATGGTCGCATTGCGTTCACGCGGTCCGTTGGCGTCAATCGGCATGCACGCCGCGCCGACGCGCAGCACCGCAAGCAGCGCAACGGCGTAGTTGACACTACGCGGCAACGCCAGCGCGACGACGTCGCCCGCGCCGATGCTGCGTTCGGTCAGCCGCACGGCAAGTGCCGCAGAGCGTCGCTCGAGCTGCGCGAATGTCAGCGTGTGCGTCGCGTCGCGAAACGCCACCGCGCTGCCGCAACGCGCGGCCTCGCGCGCAAACTGCTCGACGAGGCCCGGGCCGTGTATTTCGAACCGACGCGGCGGCGGATCGGGAAGCGCACGGCGGTCGATCTTGCCGCGAGGAGTGACGGGCAGCGCGTCGACGAACGTCCAGCCATCGGGAACCATCGCATCCGGCAGCCGTTCGCGCACGAACCGCGCAAGCTCGGTCGGCAGGTCGGGTGTCCAGGTGTGCGCCGCAATGCAGGCGATCAGCCGAAGTTCGCCGCTGTCGCAGGTGCGGCCGGCAACCGCGGCCTGCCGGACCTGCGGATGCGCGTGCAGCACCGCTTCCACTTCGGCCACTTCGACGCGCACGCCGCGGATCTTGACCTGTTGATCGATGCGCCCGAGGTGCACCAGCGCACCGTCCGCGCGCAGGCATCCGATGTCGCCCGTGCGATAGCTGGCAACGCCGTCGGGCGTGACGCCGAAGCGCGACGAGGCTGCCGCGGGATTGCGCCAGTAGCCGCTGGAGAGCAGCTTCCCCTCGACTACGATTTCACCTTGGGCGCCTGTCGCGACATCTATTCCTGCGTCGTCCACGATGCGAATCGCAATGCCGGCAACCGCGTAGCCGACCGGCACCATGGCCTCAATCGTGTCCGTCGCGCGGTGGATGACGAATTGGCAGCAGGTTCCGCTTTCCGTGGTGCCGAATCCATTGGCCAACGAGCAGTGCGCGGGGAATGCATGCAGGAAAGCACGCACGTCGCGCGCGACCACTGGTTCGCCGGTCAGGCTCACGCAGCGCAGGCTCGGGTACGCGTGGCCCGCAAGGGTCCCGACCCATTGCCGGAACAGCGTGGGTATGCAATGCAGCAGCGTGATTCTTTCGCTTTCGATCCAGTCGCCGATGCCTGCGATACCTTCGCTGGCGACATCCCAGCTGCACAGCGCCGCGCCATTGAGCAGCGCGCGAAAGAGGTTCATGCCGGCGCTGCCGAAAACGCCGATGCGATCGCCCGCAGCCAATTGGAAGCGATCACTGTCGACGATGCGCTCGAGGATTGCAGCGTGCGTGTAGACCACGCCCTTGGGCTCGCCCGTCGAACCTGACGTGTACAAGACCAGCGCGGGGCGCTCGATATCGTTGACGCTTGTCGGTGCCGAGCCGGTTGCGGCATGGTGGCGCGCGGTGCGGCGCTGGACGTTGAACGCCGGCAATGTGGCCGCATCGGCGGTCGAGTCCATGCAGGTCACGACCAGCGTGGCGCCGGCAGCGTGCAGGATCTGCTCGCGGCGAGGGGGCGGCATGGAGCTGTCGAGCGATACGCACGGACGGCCAAGCTTCAGCACCGCGAAGGTCGCGATAGCCAGTGCGGCACCGACTGGCACCAGAACGGCAATCGGTGCGTCATCATCGGTATCGGTATCGGTATCGGTGGCAAGCAGCAGGCGCGCCAGCGCCTCGACAGCTGCGCCCAGGTCGCGATAGCTGACGCGCCGTGCACCGTCGACTATGGCGAGCGCGTCGCCATGCAGCGCGACGATCGCGTCCAGGCGCTGGCACAACAGCGGCTGCGCAGCGTGCGGCGACGCGGTTCGCGCAAGCATTCCGCGTGCGATCATTGGCATGGCAGAGTATAGCGAGCGTCGCAGGATCCTCGCCGGCCGGGGCAACCGCGAGCGGAACTCGCCGCAAAGGGAAACGGCAGATGGCAATTGCACAGCGCAGGAAGATCCTGGGCGCCTTGGCGGCATGTGCCGGCGCAGGGCTTGCGCGCGTGGCGCCTCCCGGCTTTGCAACCGGCAGCCCTGCGGACGTGCCGCCTTCCAGGGATCTGATGACGATGCTCGGCCAGTTGCTGGTGGTGCACGTCCGCTACCTGCCCGACAAGTCGCCGCAGCAGGTGCTGGGCGCTGCGGCACGTGCGATGTTGCAGGAGGTACAGCCCGGCGGGGTGGTGCTGTACGGATCCAACATCGCGTCGGCGGGGCAGGTGAAGAGCCTGATCGCCGACATGCGCGGCGAGCTGCGGATCGCGCCGTTCATCGCCGTGGACGAGGAGGGGGGGCGCGTAACGCGCCTGCAGGCAATCGACGGCAGCCGCGTGATCGCACCTGCGCGCGAACTCGCGCGCCAGGGAATGCCGGCGGTCAGTGCCGCCTACGGGCAGATCGGGGCGGAGCTCGCGGCACTGGGGATCAACATGGATCTAGCGCCGGTAGCCGACCTGGGACTGCATCCCGAAGCACGCTTCCTCGGCGATCGCGCGTTCAGCGACGATCCGGCCATCGTCGCGCGCGCGGTCGTGCTTGCGATCGAGGCACTGCGCGCGCATGGAATCATGGCGGTGGTCAAGCATTTCCCGGGTCACGGGCGCACGCGCGAGGACAGCCACCGCGAAGCGTCGCTGGTCACCGCATCGCGCGACGAACTCGAACTCGACCTCGCGCCGTTTCGTGCGGCATTCGCAGCGCGCGTGGCCGGATTGATGACCGCACACGTCGCGTATCCGGCGCTAGACGCGAGCGGTGCGCTGGCCAGCGTCTCGGCGCCGATCCTGCAGCAGCTTGCGCGCGGCGAAATGGCCTTCGACGGATTGATCATGACCGACGCGATCGAAATGCGCGGGCTTGGCCGGCGCCGCAGCGAGGCCGATGCGGCCCAGCAGGCATTTCTCGCCGGCGCCGACCTGCTGATGGGCGCGACCGATCCACGCGCGTTGCGCGATCATCTCGCCCGCTCGCTGGATCCTGCGGCAAGCGTCGAAGACGATGGCATCGCGGCCCGCATGCGTGCGCGTCTGGTCGATTCGCACGCACGCATCATCGGCTACAAACGCCGCTACGCGATTGCGTGATCGAAGCCAGGCGGCAACGCAGGGCCATGCAGTCCCGGCCGCAACTCATCTCGATTCTTGCCGTGCAACACGTCGCGCAGGTGGCTGACGATGACTGCCCGTTGGGGTTGGCGGTGATATTCGCCATGCATGCCGGGCACCGGCACCACTTCGATCGGTGACGCGATCAGCCGCTGCCACTGGCGCAGCGTCGAGGTGCGTGTCTGCGCACAACGGAAGTACACGACGCGGCCGGCGTGGATACCGCCCGGTTTGTAGGCGTTTGCCGCCGCCGCGTGCACCAGGTAGATGCGCCTGCCCGCAGACTCGGCGGGCGTCAATGCGCAATCGGGAGCGGCAACAGGCGTGAGTGGCGTGCCCGGCGCGTGCGAATCGACGATGCACAGGAGCGGCGGTGCGAGTCCCCGGGATTGCAATTGCAGCGCGATCTCGAACACGATCGTGCCGCCGAAGCTCGAGCCCAGCAGCCGGTACGGACCGTCCGGGCATACGCGCAGGATCTCGTCCACATACATCGACGAAGCCAAGCGGCGCCTGCTGGCATGCGACATCGGTCGCCATCCGCGGGCGGGCACTCCAGTCCCAGTCGATGCGGTGCAGGACCTGGCCTTCGCTGATCTCGACCCCCTTGGGCTGTCCGCTCGACCCGGACGTATGAATGACGAACGCCAGCCGCTGCGGATCGAATGCATGTCCGCCCGATGAATTAAACGCTGCGCGCGCCTGCCGTTCGATGTCTGCGGCGTCCACGCGAACGATATCGTCGGCGACCCGGAAGCCCGGATCGCCAACGGCGAGGAGTGCGCGTGCGCCGGACGCGTGCAGCATCACCGCATTGCGCTCGCGCGGACCGTCGACGTCGAGTGGCATGCAGGCGGCGCCTGCGCGCAGCACACCGAGCATCGCCACTGCGTACAGCGGGTCGCGCACGAGCGCCACCGCGACCACGTCACCGCGTGCAATGCCTTGCGCCGCCAATTGCTGTGCAACGAGCCGCGAGCGCCGGTCGAGCTCCGCATACGCAAGTGCCTGTCCGGCGCAGCGATAGGCCGCAGCACTCGCGCACTGGCGGGCGACTCGCTCGAAGCGCGCGACGAGTCCGCCGAGGGCCTGTGTGTCGTGCGTCGGCGATACCGCCGGGTCCGGTGTTGCGCAGTTGTCGGTCGCGGTTGTCACTCGATCAGCGGCGCGAACTCCCAGATGGCCGCGGTTTCATCAAGAGCTGCCAGGAAGAGGTGCCCGTCGCGAATCGAGTACGAGCGGATGGCTGGCAACTCGCGCAGCGCGCGATCCGCCAGCGACGCTGTCCCGCACGCGGCGCGTGTGGACGCAAACGCGCCGAATTGCACGCGCCCGGCACCTGGCGAAGTCCACGTGGTCAGCGTGCGGTTGCAGTCGGCGCGCAGTGACGCACGGCCATTGACGTCGAATTCGACGACATAGCGGGTGGGATCGTCAGGGACGGTCAGTTGGTCGTCGAGGCCGATGATCCGCACAAGCTGCCAGCGGGTGCCGGCCAGCGGCGCGGGCGTGTTGACTTCGGCCAGCGCGCAGGCGCTTCCCAGCGCGAGAGTTGCCATTGCCAGCAGGCGGACGGCAGCACGCATCGGCTAAACCACGAGGATAGGGAGAAGCGCGCGATGCTACCGCAAACCGGCGCTTCGCGGTTGTCGTGTCGATGATGCGGCAATCGGCCCGCAGTGCAGGGGCTGTTGACGTCGCACGTGTCGCCCTGCGGAGCAGGGCCAGCTGCAAGGCGCGACGGGCTCGATCATGGCGCTCGCGGGCCTCGTGGGGCCGGGATTGTTCAGTGCGGTGATCGCGTTCTTCATCGCGCGACATCGCGGGCTGCAGCTGCCGGGCGCACCGTCCCTGCTGGCGTCGATGCTGATGCTGCGGGCGGCCACGATCGCATGGCGCGCCACGCGCGGCGATGCGGTAATTGCGACGTCCGCCTGAAGCTTCAGTCCGCGATCAGCCGCTTGTGCATGAAGCGCGACAGCACGTCCGGCTGGTATTCGCCGAATGGCGCGCAATTGGAGAATCCGGCGGCTGCATACAGTGCCAACGCTTCGGGCTGTGCAATGCCGGTTTCAAGCCGCAGTACGGGCAGCGCCTCGGCGCGCGCGATGGCCTCGAGTGCTGCCAGCAGGCGCACGCCGATGCCATTGCCGCGTTCGCGCGGATCGACATACATGCGCTTCAGCTCGCCGTAGCCATCGCAAATGCGCAGGCCTCCGCAACCGACGGCAACGCCTCCGCGGCGCGCAACGATGAAGCGCACGTCGTCGGCAGACAGCGCGTCGATGTCGAGGAAGTGGTTGCTCTGCGGCGGGTAGAGCGCGCCCTGGTAGAGGTCGAGGTCGTGCACCAGTGCCATCACGTCGGGTGCGCGCGGGCTCTCGGCCGCGATGACGACATCAGAATTTGCCATAGCGATCGTAGGCCGCAACGGGATCCATCCCGCCGGTGAGAGCGCGGCGCATGTCGCTTTCGGTGGCGACGACCGCTTCGGTGCGCGTGGCGACTTCCTCGACGCTGTCGGCCGGAATGATCACGACACCGTCGCGGTCGGCGATCGCGTAGTCGCCGCTGGCGATGGTGACGCCGCCGATGTCGATCGGCGTGGCGAACGCGTCGGCGATCCAGCGCCCGACGATGTCCGCCGGCGTCGCGAAGCTGCACCACACGGGGAATCCCTGGCGTAACGTGAGTTCGGTATCGCGCGCGCCGCCGTCGACGATATAGCCGAGCACGCCGCGTGCGGCGAGCGTTTGCGCCGACAGCTCGCCCATCAGCGCGATCTCGTGCGTGTGCGGCTGGCAGACGACCACGTGGCCCGCCGGCGCGCGCGCGAGCAGCTCGCACCAGCCGCGCAGCGTCGCGTCGCGCGACAGCGTGCGGTCGACATGGCCCGACACAGTCCATACGGGCCCGGCAATGCGATGTGCGGGATCGAGCGGCTTGATCGCGGGCGGCAGCACGATCGAGTCGTGCCCCATCGCGCGCAGCACGTCGTGCACGGCGCCCGAGTAGCAACGCGCGAGGCGCGCCGCCAGCGAAGACGATGGGCTCATGCCAGGGCGACGCCTGCCGTGCACACCTCGAACTGCCTCGCTTCGACCATGCTGCCCCCAGGACGGCGAACGCCGCCAGCACGCGAGTTTGCACACCCATGCGGAGCTTCGCAAGTCTGTACGGGGAACGCCTGGCGCGGCCCGCGTCAGCGGACCAGCATCAGGTCGATCTGCGTGGGCGCCGCGCGCGCCAGCAGCAGCTTGGCTGCGCCAGGCGCAACGGCCAGCGTGCGGCCGAACGCCATGGGGGCTGCCGGCGAGCGCAGCGTGACCGCCTTCGCCGCATCGTCGTATCGCGCAAGCGTTGGCGGGTTGGTCGACTGGTCGAGGTACCAGACACTTCCTTCGCCGAGCGTCCACGCACCGGCTGTCGAGCCGCTGATCGGCAGAGGCAGCGACTCGCACCCGACTGTGGCGAGATCGCACAGCGTCAGCCCGCGGATCTGCGGCTGGGTGAACGCGATGTGCGTGGCGTCGAGCATGAACGAATCGACTTCCGGCAACGGCAGCCGCTGCGGCGCATTAAGGTCGGAGAGCGGCGCGCGCAGCAGGCGCATCACCGGGCCGCTGCCGACCGCCCAGTACAGGTAGTGCCCGCTGCGGTCGGGGATCATTTCGCTGACGTCGTCGCCGAGGCCCGCCAATGCGTCGGTGGCGCCCGTGCGCGTCGATGCGCACGCCGGACATTGCGTGCGTTGGATCGACGCCGAGCCGTATCGAATACAGCGCGCGGCCGTCATGCGACCAGTGGGCGTTGACATAGCGATAGCGCCTGGCAGCTTGAGGCGCACCGGCG
>JBDTJK010000086.1:0-8341 GCA_039935875.1 Casimicrobiaceae bacterium | reverse complement strand
CCCGCGAACGCCTTGCGTCGATAGGACACGAACCCCTGGTCGAACTGCGGGGATGCGATCGTCAGGATGTCCGCCACGCGGTAGTCGTGCGCAACCACCGGGCGGATGACCGCGAGGTGTCCGATCGCTTCATCGAGCCACTTGAACGACCTCCACATCCGGCGATCGAGATCCTTCAGCGCATCGTCGGGCGTGCGCTTGACGCTCTTCTCCTGCCCGCGCATCGCGTCCGACTGCGCGCGCAGCGTTTCGAGCAGCTTGCCGGATTTCTTGTCGACGGTCATTCAGCACCAAAGGTAACACGAGCTGCCTGCCGACAGCCACTCGTATAATGACAAATGCATAACTTCGGACGCGCCCGCGCCCGCGAAAAGCGCGGGTGCCGGTACCGGTAATGCAAGAGTCGGGCCCGCGGCCGGACAACGAGGGGTTTCTTATACAATTGCGCAGCGAAAGGAACAGGGTCCAGGCGCGAGATGCCGCTGCTCGATTTACACAACGTCACGCGCAGGTTCGGCGGTTTCACCGCTGTGGACGGCATCAGCCTCGGCATTGAGGCGGGCGAGTTCTTCACGCTGCTGGGCCCTTCCGGGTGCGGCAAGACAACGCTGTTGCGGATGATCGCCGGATTCGACCTGCCCGACGAGGGCCGCATCGTGCTCGACGGCGCCGACCTTGCCGACACCCCTCCCGAGCAGCGGCCGGTGCGCACCGTGTTCCAGAGCTACGCATTGTTTCCGCACATGAGCGTCGCGGGCAATATCGCATTTCCGCTGCGGATGGCGCGAACCCCCGCCGCCGACATGGCCGCGCGCATCGACAAGGCATTGCAGGACGTGCGCCTGCAGGGCTTTGGCCGGCGCTCGCCCCATGAGCTGTCCGGCGGCCAGCGCCAGCGGGTTGCGATCGCGCGTGCGCTGGTCACCCATCCTGCGGTGCTGCTGCTGGACGAGCCGCTGGCAGCGCTGGACGCCAAGCTGCGCGAGGAAATGCAGATCGAACTCATCAATTTGCAGAAGCAGGCGGGAATCACGTTCGTCTATGTGACGCATGACCAGACCGAAGCGCTGGCGTTGTCGCATCGTATCGCCGTGATGAACTGCGGCAAAGTCGAACAAATGGACGAGCCGTCGAAGATCTACCGCTTCCCCCGCTCCCGGTTCGTCGCCGATTTCATCGGCCAATGCAACCTTTTCAATGGCACGGTGAGCGCCAACGAATCGGGAGCGGTCACGCTCGAAGTCGCAGGGCTCGGCGCGGTGCGCGTCGCCACGACATCGACGGCGAGCACGGGCGCCGCGGCCAGCATCGCTTTGCGCCCCGAGCAGGTTCACATCGTCGGCGCAACGGACCCGCGGTTCCACGATGCGGCTCGGTCGCCCGACAACCAGTTCCGCGGCACCGTTTCCGACCTGCTGTACATGGGCGACGTCACCGTCTATCGCGTGGCCACCGAGCGCGGCGCGCGTGTGGAGGCGTTGCTCGCCAACTCGCAAACCGGTCGCGCCAAATTCTTCGAGCCCGGCGACGCGGTTGCGATGCACTGGCCGCCGGCTGCCGGCCACTTCATCGATGAGTAGAAGTCGATGAGCGCAACCGCGCCCGCGGCCCGCGGCAAGTGGCTGGTCAGTGCGCCACCAATCCTGTACCTGCTGGTGTTCTTCGCGGTGCCCGCGCTGATCATGGCGTTCGCGTCGCTGCGCACGCCCGGAGAATTCGGCGGCCTTGCGCCGCTGCGCGACGAGGCGGGCAAGCTCGACGTCACCTTCGACGCGTACCTGCGCTTCGTCACCGAGCCCGTCTACTTCGAAGTGTTCGTCAAGTCGGTGCTGTTCGCCAGCGCAACCACGCTGTTGTGCCTGCTGCTCGCGTATCCGCTGGCAAGCCTGATCGCGAAGAGCCCGCAAAAATGGCGGGGCCTGTTGCTGTTGCTGGTGATCCTGCCGTTCTGGAGCAATTTCCTGATCCGCATCTACGCGTGGATGATCATCCTCGGCCCCAACGCCGCGCTCGCGCATATCGTCAACGGCGTGCTCGCATGGTTCGGCGCCGACCCGGTGCCGCTGTTGTTCAGTTCGTTCGCCGTGCTGATCTGCCTCGTGTACGTGCACCTGCCGTTCATGGTGCTGCCGTTGTACGCGAACCTCGACAAGCACGATCCCGCACTGCTCGATGCCGCGCAGGATCTCGGCGCGAACGGCTGGCAGCGCTTCTGGCGGATCACGTTCCCGCTGTCGCTGCCGGGGGTCTACGCAGGCGCCGCGCTGGTGTTCATTCCCGCGCTCGGAATCTTCGCGATCCCCGACTTGCTGGGCGGCCCCAACGACACGCTGATCGGCAACCTGATCAAGCAGCAATTCCTGGAGACACGTGACTGGCCGTTCGGCAGCGTGTTGTCGATCGTGCTGACCGTCGCCGCGCTCGGGCTGGCTGGGTTGGCGGCATGGTTCGGCAAACGCGCTGCCGGCGCGCGCGAGTTGCAGCGTGCGTAAGCGCCCGGCTGCGCTGATCGCCGCGGCGGCATTCGGCTATGCGTTCCTGTATCTGCCGCTGGTCATCGTCATCGTCTACTCGTTCAACGATTCGCGGCTCAACGCCGAATGGGTCGGCTTCACGCTCGACTGGTATCGCAAGCTGTTCGCCGACGACGAGATGCTGGTGGCTGCGCGCAATTCGCTGCTCATCGGCCTCTGCGCAAGCGCCGTCTCGACCATTCTCGGCACGATGGCGGGCTTTGCGATGCACCGCTGGAAATCGTCCCTGCTGCCGCTGCTGGTGCTGGCGCCGATCGCCATACCCGAGATCCTGGTCGGAGTGAGCCTGCTGATCTTCTTCGTGATGCTCAACTTCACCCTCGGACTGGTGTCGGTGGCGCTGGCGCACATCGCGTTCTGTATCGGATTCGTCGCCATCGTCGTGCGCGCGCGGATGGCCGGCATGGATGAAAGCCTGGTCGAGGCGGCGCGCGACTGCGGCGCGACACCATGGATGGCCTTCCGCCACGTGACGCTGCCGCTTATCATGCCGGGGGTGATTGCCGGCGCGCTGATGGCGTTCACGCTGTCGATCGACGATTTCGTCATCACGTTCTTCACCGCCGGTGCTGGCACCGTCACGCTGCCGTTGCAGATCTACTCGATGATCAAGATCGCGGTCACCCCGGAAGTCAATGCGGTGTCCACGCTGCTGATGCTGGTGACGCTGCTGCTGATCGTCATCGCATCGAAACTTTCGCCCGGCTTGCTGCGCACGCAACAGGAATCCAACTGATGAACCGCTTCGCATACCTGAACCGCTTTGCCGCGTTGGCGGCCGTCGTGTTGCTGTCGATCGCCGTGCCGGCGTTCGCGGCGGGCGACCAGCTGCATCTGTACAACTGGAACAACTACATCGCGCCGGAAACGATCAAGCGCTTCGAGCAGGCCTGCAAGTGCGAAGTCGTGCAGACCTACTACTCGGACAACGAAGAGCTGCTGGCCAAGCTCGCGGCCGGCGCCAAGGGCTATGACGTGCTGGTGCCGACGTCGAACGCCGTCGACGCGCTGATTCGCGGCAAGCAGCTGCTGCCCCTCGACAAGTCGAAACTGCCGAACCTGAAGAACGTCGATCCCGCGTATCTCGACACCGCGTTCGATCCGGGCAACAAGTACTCGGTGCCGTATGCGATGTCGACGACGATCATCGGCTACAACGACGTCAAGATGAAGGAGCTCGGCGTGCCGACCGACACGTGGGCGGCGATCTTCGACCCTAAATACCTGGCGAAGGTCAAAGGTCGCGTCACGGTGCTGGACAGTGCCGGCGAGTTGTTCGCCGCCGCGCTCAAGTACCTTGGCTACAGTGCCAACGACGTCGACCCGAAGCACTGGGACGAGGCGGCGGCGGTGATCCGCAAGGCAAAGCCGTACTGGGCGGCGTTCAACGCGTCGTCGTATATCAAGGAATTGACCGTCGGCAACATCTGGCTGGTGCATGGCTATTCGAACGACATCTTCCAGGCGAACCTCGACGCGCAGGCAGCCAGGCGGCCGTTCCACATCCTGCAGGGAATGCCGAAAGAGGGCGCCGTGCTGGCCGTCGACAACATGGTGCTGCAGGCGGGCGCGCCACGCCCTGACCTCGGCCTCAAGTTCATCGACTTCATGCTCGACGGCCGCAATTCGGCCGAGTTGACGAACCTGATCGGCTCGGGCAACCCGAACACCGACGCGCTGAAATACATCGACGCGCGGATCCGCGGCAATCCGGCGATCTTTCCGCCAAAGGACGTCGCGGCCAAGCTCGAGCAGCTGAAGGACCTGACGCTGGCCCAGCGACGGCTGCGCAACAGGCTGTGGACGGAGGTCAAGGCGCGTTGACGCGCCGCGAGGCTTACGTGCGCGGATCCGCGTTCACTGCTGCGCGGTGGCGCCGGCCAGCTTCTGCACCAATTCGCGATCGGCGGCGAGCGCCGCGCACGAGCCGGAATAGACGACCTTGCCGTCGTCGAGGATGTAGGCGCGGTCGGCAATGCCCAGCGACAATGGCACGTTCTGCTCGACCAGCAGCACCGAGAGCCCTTCGTCGCGCATTGCGCGCACGACGCCCATCACCTCCTGCACGATCAGCGGCGCAAGCCCTTGCGACGGCTCGTCGAGCAGCATCAGCCGCGGATTGAGCAACAATGGCCGCGCGATCGAAAGCATTTCCTGCTCGCCGCCGGAAAGCTGCCGCCCGAGCTGCGAGCGGCGCTCGGCCAGCCGCGGAAACAGCTTGAATACGCGCGCGAGGTCCCACGGCCCGGGACGCTCGACCGGCACCAGCAGGTTCTCGAGTACCGTCAGGTTGCCGAAAATGCGGCGGCCTTCGGGAACGTAGCCGACGCCGAGGCATGCGATCGCGTACGCCGGCGAGCGCGTCGTATCGTGGCCCAAAATCCTGATTGAGCCGCTGCGCGGCGGTGTGAGGCCCATCAGGCTGCGCAGCGTGGTGGTCTTGCCCGCACCGTTGCGCCCGAGCACGGTGACGATCTCGCCTTCGTTCACTTCCAGCGAAACGCCGTGCAGGATGTGGCTCTTGCCGTAGTACGCATGGACGTCGCTCGCCTCGAGCATCGCGCTCATGCGGCCTCCGCGCCGAGATAGGCTGCGCGCACGCGCTCGTCGGCCGCGATCTGTGCCGGCGTTCCCTCCGCCAGCACACGCCCCTGATCGAGCACGGTGATGTACTGCGCCAGCCCGAACACGATGCCCATGTCGTGCTCGATGAACAGGATGGAAAGCTTGCGCGTCTCGTGCAGCCGGCGGATCAGCGCGACCATGTGCTCGGTCTCGGCATCACCCATCCCCGCCGTCGGCTCGTCGAGCAGCAACAAACGCGGATTCATCGCCAGCGCAAGCGCGATCTCGACGACGCGCTGATCGCCGTGCGCGAGTTCGCCCACGATCCGATCGGCCTTGGCATCGAGGCCGACGACCTGCAGCAGTTCGTCGATGCGCGAGGCGATGGCGCTGCGCGCCGCACGTCCGAGCCATGGACGTCCGTTGTATCCGGCGGCAGTCTCCACGGCGAAGCGCACGTTCTCGTACACCGACAGGTCATGGAATACTTCGGTGATCTGGAAGGTACGCACGATGCCGTGGCGCACGCGATGC
The DNA here is from genome assembly GCA_039935875.1 of Casimicrobiaceae bacterium. Classification (GTDB taxonomy): domain Bacteria; phylum Pseudomonadota; class Gammaproteobacteria; order Burkholderiales; family Casimicrobiaceae; genus VBCG01. Next base: position 2,708 of record JBDTJK010000086.1, on the reverse strand, counting down.
ACGACCGGACGCTCGCGAATGTCCTCGCCATCGAACCGGATCTCGCCCGCCGTCGGTGGGAAGAATCCGGTGATCAGGTTGAAGAACGTCGTCTTGCCGGCGCCGTTGGGGCCGATCACCGCGCGAATTTCGCCTTCGTTCATCGTGAACGAAACGTCCTGCACCGCGCGCAGCGATCCGAAATGACGGCTGACACCCACCAGTTGCAACAGGCTCATGCCGATCTCCTGCGTCTCAGCATGCCGAGAATGCCCTTGGGAAACAGCAGCACGATGAGCACGAACAGCAGGCCGATCAGCGTCATCCAGTTGTCGGTAAGGCTCGACAAATAATCCTGCGCGACAACGAAGATGACGACCCCGAGCAGCGGACCCCAGAAATTCCGCATGCCACCCAGCACGATCATGATGACGAAGTCGCCGGACAGGATCCAGTGCAGGTCCTGCGGCGATGCGAAGTTGAACAGCATCGCGTTGAGCGAACCGGCCAGCGCGATGAATGCGCCCGAGATCGCGAATGCGGCCCACACGTAGAGGTCGGTGCGCACGCCAAGGAAACGTGCACGCCTCTGGTTCTCGCGGATCGCCACCCATGTATGGCCAAGCGGCGACGCGAGCAGCCGACGCATGGCGAATGCCGCCACCGCGAAGCACACCAGTACCAGGTAGTAATACTTGATCTCGTCTCGGATGTCATAGATCCAGTCGCCGAACTTCAGCGGCTGGCGCGCGAAGCCCGACAAGCCGTCCTCGCCGCCGGTCACGTCGTTCCAGCGCACGACGACGAAATAGAACAGCTGGCCGATTGCGATCGTGATCATCGCGAAGTAGATGCCGCGCCGGCGCATCACCAGCGGGCCGAGCAGCGTTGCAGCGGCGCCGCCCACCAGCGTGCCGATCAGGATCGCGAGCGGGGTCGACGGCGCGATGTACTTGAGCGTCATGCCGGCGCCATAGGCGCCGAGACCGAAATACGCAGCGTGCCCGAAGGACAGCCCGCCGGTAAAGCCGAGCAACAGGTTGAGCGCCATCGTGGCGAGGCCGTATACCAGGATCTTGGTGCCGAGCGCCGAATACCCGCCGACATGCGGCAACCACCACGGCAGCGTCGCGAGGAGCACCCACAGCAGCAGCTCGGGTCCGGCGCGGCGGATCATTCGAACAGGCCCTCCTGCCCAAGCAGCCCGCGCGGCCGCACGACCAGCACGATCAGCATGATCAGGTAGATGACGGCCTCGCTCGCGGATGGAAAATACGTTGTAGTGATGCCCGCCGCGACACCGATCAACAATCCTCCGAGGATGCTGCCAACCAGGCTGCCGACGCCGCCGACGATCACTGCGACGAAGCTCGGCATGATGAGACTGCTGCCCATCGGAGGCGTGAGGCCGAGCACCCCCGCCGCGAGCACGCCGGCCAGCCCGGCGAGCAGGCAGCCCGCCGCAAAATTGAGCGCGCGCAGCCGGTAGATGTTGACGCCCAGCGCGGACACCATCTCCAGGTCCAGCGTTCCCGCGCGGATACGCACGCCTACCCGGGTGTGGCGAAGCACCATGAACAGCCCGCACACCACGGTCACCATGATCGCGACCACCAGCAGGCGATAGCCGGTAATGAAGAAGAACACGCTGCTGACCGGCGAATTGAGTACGTCAGGCACCTGGAACGGCAATCCCTGCGATCCCCATATGCGCCGCGTCATGTCCTCGATGACCAGCGCCAGTCCGAAGGTCAGCAGCATCGTGTAGATCGGGTCCGGACGCTTGTACAGCGGACGGATCAGGATGCGCTCGACGACGAGTCCGATCGCGGCCGCACACAGCGGCCCCGCCACCAACGCTCCCCAGAAGCCGAGCCACGGCGACAGCGTGTAGGCAAGGTAGGCACCAATGACGAGAAATCCGCCATGCGCCATGTTGATCACGGAATTGAGGCTGAGTATCAGCGCAAGGCCCAATGCCATCAGCGCATAGAACGCACCCTGGATGAGACCGTTGAAGGCGTTGAACAACAGCAATTGCATGGGCATCCCCTGATGTCGTGCATCCACATTGCGCGGCGGGCAGGCAGCCGCCGGCGCCCGCGCGGGAACTCTACCCCCGAAGGCGCCGCTGCTGCGAAAAGCATGCTTACGCCGGGTAGTCCAGCTTGCAGCCGGTCTCGGTCACCGGCAGGGCCGCCTTGTCGCCCGGCACGATCTCGGCGACCTTGAACAGATCCGGGTAGGTGCCCGCCGAATTGATCTCGCCGGGGAATTCGCTCGACATCAGCTGGTGGTCCTCCTTGCGGAAATAGACCTTGTTCGGCTGCAACTTGATTTCCGGCGGCAATTCCAGCCCTTCGAGGCCGCGCGCGAGCTTGGCCGGCTCGATGCTCTTGGCCCGCGCCGCACCCAGCGCCAGCGAATGCAGGCCCGCGTAGCCGAACCACGTGCGAGCGCTGGGGTAGCTGCCGTCGGGATAGAGCTTGCGGTAGCGGTCGACCCATTCCTTGACATGCGGCGTGTTCGGCTGGTTCCAGTACCACTCGAGGGTCCACCATCCGAGGCGCGCCTCGGGCGACAGTGCGTTCAGCACTTCCAATTCCGACAGGCCGCCGCCGATCGGCATCTTCTTCTGCAACCCGAATTGCACGGCCTGCTTCATGCAGTTGACAAGGTCCTGGCCGTCGACCAGCAGCACCAGCACCTGCGGATTGGTCGATTGCGCC
>JBDTJK010000085.1:0-11225 GCA_039935875.1 Casimicrobiaceae bacterium | reverse complement strand
CGCGCGGGCAGCAGGCGCACGTCGCGCATCGGATACAGCGTGCGCTGCGTGTCGACATCGAACGTCCTGATCGACTCGATCTCGTCGCCGAACAGGTCGAGGCGGTAGGGCACCGTTGAGCCGGTCGGAAACAGGTCGATCAGTCCGCCGCGGACGCTGAATTCACCCGGCGCAACGACCTGGGTCACATGCTGGTAGCCCGCCAGCGCCAGCTGCGCGCGAAGGCCATCGACATCGAGGTGCGTGCCCTGCGACAGGAAAAATGTTCGGCCGGCGAGATATTCGGGCGGCGCCAGTCGATACAGCGCGGTGCTGGCGGTGACTACGACGACGTCGCACTCACTGCGCGCCAGCCGGTAGAGCGTGGCCAGGCGTTCGGAAACCAGGTCCTGGTGCGGCGAAAAGTGATCATACGGAAGCGTCTCCCAGTCCGGGAACGGTGCCACGCGCAACGCGGGTGCGAACCACGCGATCTCGTCGACGAGACGCTGCGCGGACAGCGCATCGGCACAGATGACGGCGATCGTGCGTTGCTTCGCCGACGCGGACGTAGCAAGGCCGGCGATGGCCAAGGCGTCGGCGGACCCGGCAAGCGGCGCAAGCGCCATGCGCTGCGCCGGTGCGAGGTTCAAGCTCGCAAGTGCGGGAAGGCCCGCAGGAAACGCAGCGGCGGGCTTGGCGGCGATCGGTGCCGGCGGAGTCGATGTCGCGTGGGCGTCCGCCGCGGTGGCAACGGGTGTCGTCGACATCGAAGTGCAGCATCACCTAAGGTACGGAGCGCCAATTATAACCGCCGCCCTGCTCGTACAATGCGCACGATGCAGAACGTCACCGCCCGGCGGCTCTACGCGTCGCCTTACTTGTTGCTGACATTGACTCCATTGTTCTGGGCCGGCAACTGGATCGTCGGACGTGGCCTTGCCGACGATGTTCCGCCGATCGCGCTGTCGTTCTTCCACTGGCTGTTTGCGATCGTCATGCTGGCGCCTTTCGCATGGCCGCGTGTGCGCCGCGACTGGGCGCGGATTCGCGCGAGCTGGCGCATCCTGCTGCTGATGGGTATTGTCGGCGTCGGCATGCACAACACGCTGGCGTATCTCGGCCTGCACTCGACGACGGCCACCAACGGCGTGATCCTGAACTCGTTCATCCCGGTGATGATCGTCACGTTTTCGTGGGTGTTCCTGGGCGAGCGCCTGACCCGCGCGCAAACCGGTGGCGTGCTGGTGTCGTTTGCCGGCGTGATGGCGATCCTGTCGCACGGGTCGCTGCAAGCCCTGGCGCAATTCAGGCTGAACATCGGCGACCTGTGGATGATGCTGGCGATGGCGCGGTGGTCGATCTACTCGATACTGAATCCGGCGCCTGCCGGCATCGACGACTGAGCCTATGCAGGCGACCGCCCGTAACGATCGTCGAAGCGCACGATGTCGTCCTCGCCGACGTAATCGCCACATTGCACCTCGATGATCGACAGCGGAACGGACCCCAAATTCTCCAGGCGATGACGTTCCCGGGCCGGAATGTACGCCGATTCGTTGGCCGCCAGCGCGAAGGTTTCCGCGCCGCGAGTGACACGAGCTTCGCCGGCCACGACGACCCAGTGTTCGCTGCGCCACTCGTGCATCTGCAACGACAGCGCGGCACCCGGCTTGACCTCGATGCGCTTGATCTTGAAGCGTGGACCTTCCTGCAGCACCGTATAGTTGCCCCACGGCCGCGATACGGTGCGATGGGTGCGATAGGCCTCGTGGCCGCGCGACTTGAGCTCGCTCACCACTTCCTTCACCCGCTGAAGATGATCGCGGTGCGCGACCAGCACCGCGTCGGCGGTCTCGACGATCACCAGGTTGTCGACGCCGACGGTCGCCACGATCCTGTCGCCTGCATGCACGAACGTGCGGTGCGTGCCGATCGACACGTGCTCGCCGTGGCCACGGTTGCCGTCGCCATCGGCCGGCATCAGGTCGGACAACGCCTGCCACGAGCCGACGTCGCTCCAGTCGAAATCGGCTTGCATGACCGCGGTGTTGGACGCCCTTTCCATTACCGCATAGTCGAGCGATATATCGGGCATTCGCGCAAAGGACACCGGATCGAACTCGACGGCCGCCAGCGAATTGGTGCTGCGCGCGTCCCACGCGCCGCGCGCAGCATCCAGCACATCCGGTGCGTGCGCAGCCAGCGCGGCCAGCAGCACGTCGGCAGTGAAGCAGAAGATGCCTGCGTTCCATACATAGGTGCCGTCGAGCAGGAAGCGCTGTGCATCGGCGAGCGGCGGCTTTTCGATGAAACGGGTGACGGCCTGCGCAGGTGTCGCACTGTCGTCCATGGTGTCGCCGGTCTGCAGCACCACGCCGCATTCGATGTAGCCGAAGCCGGTTTCCGGATGCGTCGGACGAATGCCGAATGTGACGAGGTACCCACGGCGCGCCACCTCCGCCGCGCGCAATGCGGCCCGCGCGAAGTCCTGGTGGCGGCGGATCAGGTGGTCGGCGGGCATCACCAGCAAGGGCACATCGGCGCCGAAGCGCTCGGCGGCGTACAGGGCGCCCAGCGCGACCGCGCCCGCGGTATTGCGCGCGAAGGGCTCGAGCAGGAATGCCGTTTCACCCGGCGCACCGTCACCCAGCGTCGCGTACACGTCGCGCGCGGCGAAGTAATAATCGCGATTGGTGATCGTAATCAGCGGACCCGCGCCCTCGATCGCGAGAGCGCGCCGCGCCGTGCCGGCCAGCAGCGTTTCGCCATCCGGCAATGGCACGAACGGCTTCGGCAGCGATTCGCGGGACAGGGGCCACAGGCGGGTGCCGGCCCCGCCGCAGAGGATGATCGGGATCAGCATCGTTGCGGTGCATGCATGGTCTATGGTAACGGCCCTAACATTAGCACACGCCACTACTGCGGGACGCTGTCGAATCGCGTGCGATCCGGCGCCGGGCAGCGTGCGACAATCGTTGCAGTCATCGAGGAATTGCCCGTGCCCGTCAACTATTCGCCGCCGTCACCGCAGTCGCTGTTGCCCGTCAACGGCGTGCGGCTCGGCACCGCCGCCGCGCATATCAAGGACTGGGAGCGCGATGACGTGGTGTTGATCGCGTGCGATCCGGGCACCGTCGCCGCGGGCGTGTTCACGCAAAACCGGTTCTGCGCGGCGCCGGTGATCGTCTGCCGCGAGCACCTCTTGCATCAACATGGCGAAGGAGGTGACTTTCGCGCGCTGCTGATCAACGCCGGCAACGCCAATGCCGGCACCGGCGAAACGGGGCTCGCCGATGCGCGCGCCACCTGCGATGCCGTGGCGAAGCTGGTCGGCGCGCCATCGAGTTCGGTACTGGCCTATTCGACCGGCGTGATCATGGAGCCGCTTCCGCTCGCGCGCCTGATGGCCGCGTTGCCGATCGCGCAGCGTGCGCTGGCGCCGGGCAACTGGCACGCCGCCGCGCGCGCAATCATGACCACCGATACGGTGCCCAAGGCGGCATCGCGGCAGGTGGAGATCGACGGTGCAACGGTGACGGTGACCGGGTTCGCCAAGGGCGCGGGCATGATTCATCCCAATATGGCGACGATGCTGTCGTTCATGGCTACCGACGCACCGGTTGCGGCCGACGTTCTGGCGCAGTTGCTGCGCGAGACGGCTGACATCTCATTCAACGGCGCGACCGTGGATGGCGACACATCGACCAACGACAGCCTGGTGCTGGCTGCCACCGGAAAGGCGGCGATCGCGCCGATCTCCCGCTACGGTGACCCGCGCGTCACGGCGCTGCGCAGCGCACTCGAAAGTGTCGCGGTGACGCTGGCGCAGGCGATCGTGCGCGACGGCGAAGGCGCGACGAAATTCATCGCCATCGCCGTGGAAAACGGTGCCGACGTCGATGAATGCCGCCGCGTCGCGTTCTCGATTGCACATTCACCGCTGGTAAAGACCGCGTTCTTTGCGTCCGATCCCAACCTCGGGCGCATCGTGTGTGCGATCGGCAACGCGGCCGCGCCCGATCAGCACACGCGCGACGTGTCGTTCTGGCTCGACGACGTGCTGGTGGTCGAGCATGGCGGACGTGCAGCGAGTTATCGTGAAGAGGATGGCCAGCGAGTGATGAAGCAGGACGAAATCAATGTGCGCGTCGACCTTGGCCGTGGTCGCGCGCGAGCAACGGTGTGGACCTGCGACTTTTCGCACGATTACGTGTCGATCAACGCGGACTACCGGTCGTGAGCCGGCATTCCCGCTGCCGCCGAGCGCGCTGATGTCGGCCGAATTGCTGAAACTGATCGCGCGTGCCGAGGCCGTGCTGGAGCGCGTCGAGCTGATGTTGCCGCCCAAGGTGGCCGCGCCTGATTGGAGGAAGATCACCGCCGCGCGCTGGCGCAAGCGCAATGGCCAAGGCGTGCTGCAACCGGTCGCGCATCCGCACGCGGTGCCGCTCACGCACCTGGTGTCGATCGACGAACAGAAGGCGACGCTGGACCAGAACACGCGCCAGTTCGTTGCCGGGCAACCCGCCAACAACGTATTGCTGACCGGCTCGCGCGGCACCGGCAAGTCGTCGCTGATCAAGGCGATGCTCGCGCGTTATGCGGGCAAGGGGTTGCGGCTGATCGAGGTGGACAAGGCCGACCTTGCCGACCTGCCGGACATCGTCGAGCGAATTGAAGCCGACAAGCATCGCTTCGTCATCTTCTGCGACGACCTGACGTTCGACGTCGGCGAAGCTGGCTACAAGGCGTTGAAGGTGGCGCTCGATGGATCGATCGCCGGTGCCGCCGATAATGTCGTCATCTACGCGACATCCAATCGCCGCCACCTGATGCCCGAGTACATGAGCGAGAACCTGGAGACGCGGCACGTCGGCGACGAGGTGCATCCGGGTGAATCGGTCGAGGAGAAGATTTCGCTGTCGGAACGTTTTGGGCTGTGGATTTCGTTCTATCCGTTTCAGCAGGATGATTACCTGGCCGCCGTGGGCGAGTGGCTCTCCGCACTCGGCGTCAAGACGCCTGCACGCGAGCAGGAAGCGATGCACCGCGACGCGTTGCAATTCGCGCTGGGCCGCGGCTCGCGCAGTGGCCGCGTCGCGTGGCAATACGCGAAGCACGTCGCCGGCGCACGCGCGATCCGCGGCAAGTGAGCGCCGGCGCTGCGCAACGCGCGGTGACGCGCGTGGCAGCCGCGGTGATCGTGCGCAGCGACGGCAGCGTGCTGCTCGCGCAACGTCCACCGGGCAAGGCATACGCCGGTTACTGGGAATTTCCTGGCGGCAAGCTCGAAGCCGGCGAATCGCCGCGCACTGCGCTCGACCGTGAGCTGGTCGAGGAGCTAGGGCTGCACGTTACGCGCGCCGCGCCGTGGTTCATGCAACGCTACGACTATGCGCATGCCGACGTCGAGCTGCATTTCTTCCGCGTGTTCGCGTGGACCGGCGAACCTGTCGGCCATGACGGCCAGGCGTTCGCGTGGCAGACGCCGGGCGCAATCGACGTTGCGCCGCTGCTGCCCGCCAATGCGCGCGTGCTCGCCGCACTGACGCTGCCCGCGGTCTACGGCATCACGTGCGCACAGGACGTGGGCGAGCAAGTATTTTTGCAACGCGCGCAACGCGCGTTCGAATGCGGCCTGCGCCTCGCGGTGGTGCGCGAGAAGGGCTGGGCGGACGCGCGGCTGATTCCGTTCGCGCGGTCGATGGTTGCGCTGGCCACCGCGTATGGCGCGACGTTGCTGCTCAACAGCGACAACGGCGACGCCGGGCGTGCGCGAGCGCTTGGGTTCGCGGGACTGCACTGGACGTCGTCGCACCTCCATGCGGCGACCCTCGCGCCGCAGCGAATGATCGTCGCGGCGTCGTGCCACGCCGCCGAGGACATCGCAAGAGCGGGCCGACTGCAACTCGATTTCGCGATGCTGGGGCCCGTGCGTGATACGCCGACGCACCCGGACGCGGCCGCGATCGGTTTCGACGGTTTCAGCGCAGCGGTCGCCGGAACGACGCTACCGGTATTCGCGCTGGGCGGATTGACGACCGCGGATCTCGACGCGGCGATCAGTGTCGGTGCGCACGGCGTCGCGTTGCGCCGCGGCGCGTGGCCTGCGGACTAGCGCTGGCGAAATGGGCAACGCGGATCGTTAATCGCGTTCAAACGACGGCTTGCCGTCTTCGTCCTCGTCGTCCACGACCGGAATGCGGTACGACTCGGATGCCCACGCGCCGAGATCGATGTCCTTGCAGCGCTGCGAGCAGAACGGGCGAAATCTGGACTCGGGCGTCCATTCGACGGTCTTGCCACATTGCGGACAACGGACGGAGCGCACGGGTGTCATCGGAAGCATGAACGCATCTGGCGGATCCGACGACTTTAAGTCACCGCGCCGCGCACCGCATGCGGGACCTTAACTGCTGCCTGACAATCAACCGCGCAGCCCATTCGCCAGCAGCCACGCGAGCCCGATGACACAGGCTGCCGTAATGGATTTGAGTGCGACCATCAGCGGAAAACCGGATGCGATGATCGCCGGCCATAGCGAACTCTTCCGCAGTCTCGTCAGGATGGCGGCCCACGCTAAACCCCATGCGATGAATCCGGTGGCGAGAATGGTTGCCGCGGGCAGCAGCTTGAACGAAAACAGCGACCACATCGAAACGGCGATGACGCCGAAGTTCGCGAGCAGCGCCAACGGAAACGCGAACGCGCCGAAAGCGATCAACGCCATGCGGCCCTGCGGCTTGCCAATGTGGCCGACGCCGGCATGATCGAGGGTTGCCTGCACCACGCAGAACACGATGGCGGCCAGCAGCAACATGTATCCGGTCTCGAGGGAGGTCATTGTCACGTGCGAACAGGTAGCTTCGATGGAATCGGCAGGCTTGATTCTGGGGCAACGCCAACGACCAGCATGATGTCGGGCAAGTCGGTTCGACCAGGTCGGCGTTGGTGCGGGTTGAATGAAGGAACGCAACGCGCCATCCGGATGCGTCACCCCGCAGCAGCACCGTTTCAAGCCACGACAGCGGCGTCGGTAATGCCACCCCAGCTTGCACATTGGGAAGTTGGGTGCTCGCCCGCTGATGAACAAGCCATCAAAGATTACAGAACATCATCTCGAATTCGACGTCGCGATCGTAGACGCTGCCGCGATCAGGTCCGGCGACGGCCAGGAAGCGCACGTTCAGCGCATATTTGTTGGCGCTGATCTCGGGCACGCATGGCATATCGCGTGGAACCGTCAGGCGCAGCAGTTGTGCGATCTTGTGCGTCGTCAGCATCAGCTGGAACACGCCATGCTGCGCCGTATGCTTGCCGGTACGGCCATGCTCGCGCAACAGGCGCAGGATGATCGCGAGTCCCGCGCCCAGCGGCTCGAACGGGGCGAGCCATTCGGCGAGGTCGCGGCGGCGTCCGTCGGCGTCGCGATGCAGCCAGTAGTGATAGGCGGGAAGGTCGAATTCGCAGACGCCGCCCGGGATCACGCTGCGCTGCTTGATCGCCATCAGCCATTCGTTGTCGCGCAGGTGCTGGCCCACCTTGCCCGCCTGTGCGTGCAATCGCGAACCGACTTTTTCCATTTCCTCAAGCAGTACGCTCAACGCGTGGGCCTCGATGTGCGGATTCTCGCGCAGGGGCTGCAACAACTGCCTCTGGCGCTCGAGTTCCTGCAGCACGTCGGTTTTCAGGTCGGCGCGGCCGGCGACTTCAGTGATCTCGAACATCGCGGTGAGCGCCGCATGATGCTCGCGTGGATCTTCAGCGGAGGCGAAAAAGCGCGCGCGGCCGAACAGATCCTCCAGCCGCATCATCGTGCGGATGCGCTCGTTCAGCGGGTGTTCGTAGCGAATCATCGTCCTGTCGGCTTCAGCGCGTCCGTCATTGTGCCGCAATCCGGATGCTTTTCACGCATGCTGTGCCGCCATTGCACGATAGGCGACGTCGAGCGCAGCCACCTTGCCTGCGATAGCGCCGAGCGGGCCGCTGTTGTCGAGCACGTCGTCGGCACGAGCGAGACGCGCGGCGCGCGACAGTTGCGTGTCCATGATCGCGCGCGCCTCGGACTCGCTAAGGCCGCTGCGTTGCATCGTGCGATGCACTTGCAGATCCTCCGGGCAGTCGACAACCAGCACGCGAGAAACGTCACGCATCAGGTTGCCCCGCTCGAGCAGCAGCGGCGCGACGACGATGCCGTAGGGTCCACGCCAGCGCGCGACCGTCGTGGCGATGCGGGCGGCGATCAGCGGGTGCAGCACGCTCTCGAGGCGCGCACGCGACCGCGGATCGGCAAATACCAGCGCGCGCAATCGGTCGCGGTCGAGTGTGCCTGCCGGATCGAGCACGGATTCGCCGAACGCGTCGACGATCGCCTGGTAGCCTTCGTGGCCGCGCGCGGACAGTTCGTGTGCGACCTGGTCGGCATCGACCACTTCCACGCCCAGCGCGCGAAATGCATCCGCCACCGCCGACTTGCCGCTGCCGATGCCGCCGGTGAGGCCGATGAGCCGCATCGTGTAGCCGCCTCAGTGCAGCCAGATGCCGACCAGCGTCGGACCTGCGAACAGCGCGATCGCTCCCGCGATCGCGAGGTAGGGACCAAACGGCAGGGGCGCTGCGTGATCGCGATTGCGCAATGCAATCAGCGTGAGCCCGATCGCCGCACCCACCACCGACGACAGCAGGATGATGAGCGGCAGCATCTTCCATCCAAGCCACGCGCCGAGTGCCGCCAGCAGCTTGAAGTCGCCGTAACCCATGCCCTCCTTGCCGCGGATCAGCTTGAACAGCCAGTACACGACCCACAGCACCAGGTACCCCGCGATCGCGCCGATCACGGCGTCGGTGAGGGACACGAACAATCCCCACAGGTTGGCGACGAGTCCGGCCCACAACAGCGGCAGCGTCAGGTCGTCCGGCAGCAGGTAGGTGTCCGCGTCGATGAACGTCAGCGCGATCAGCATCCACAGGAACAGGCACGCGGCGAGGCCGGTCGCAGTCGGACCGAAATACCAGATCGCCGCGGCTGCGACGGCGCCACCGATGAGTTCCACCAGCGGGTAGCGGATCGATATCGAAATGCCGCAGGCGCTGCACTTGCCGCGCAATGCGAGCCACGACGCCACTGGAATGTTCTCCAGCGCGCCGATGCGGTGACCGCATCCCGGGCAGGCCGAACGGGGATGCCACAGGTTGTACGCGGGCGCCGGCGGCAGCGTTTCGCCGCGCTGCTCCGCGCATTGCTCCTGCCAGCCGCGCTCGAGCATCTTCGGCAGGCGGTGGATCAGTACGTTGAGGAAGCTGCCCACGCACAGCCCGACGACGCCGGCGACGACGGTCGCGGCGTATGGGTCGGTCAACAGTGCGGGCATCGGGAATCGGCGGGCGAATCGGGTTGCAAAAAAAGCGCGTTACGCGCCTCGACGGTTGCCGCAACGCGGCTCGGGTGGGCGCGCGATGCGCATCCACCCATGCCGCGCTACTGATCAGATCACTGCGCCCAACTTGAAGATCGGCAGGTACATCGCGACCACCAGGCCGCCGATGATGGTACCCAGGAAAACGATGATGATCGGCTCGAGCAGGCTTGACAGTGCGGCGACTGCATCGTCGACTTCGCGCTCGTAGAAATCGGCGACCTTGCCGAGCATCCCGTCCAGAGAGCCCGATTCTTCGCCGATCTGCGTCATCTGCAGCACCATGTTCGGAAACAGCTTGGTGTTCATCATCGCGTTGGTGAGGCTGGTGCCGGTGCTGACATCGGTCTGGATCCTCTTGGTGCCGGCCACGTACAGCGCGTTGCCCGACGCGCCGCCCACGGCGTCCAGCGATTCGACCAGTGGCACACCCGCTGCGAACATCGTCGACAGCGTGCGCGTCCAGCGCGCGATCGTCGCCTTTTCGATGATCGCGCCGATGACCGGCACCTTCAGCACCATGCGGTCAAAGCCAATGCGGAACGTCGCCGAGCGCTTGAACAGGAACGTTATGCCGGTTATGGTTCCAGCGACGATGATGAACATCGCCCACCAGTACGCGACGAAGAAATCGGACATCGCCATAACGATCAGCGTCGGCGCGGGAAGGTCGGCGCCGAAACTCGTGAACACCGACTTGAACGCGGGGATCACCCAGATCATGATCACGCACACAACGACGATGGCCACGACGATGACCGAAATCGGATAGAACAACGCCGACTTGATCTTGCTCTTGATGGCGAGGATCTTTTCCTTGTAGATCGCCAGGCGGTCGAGGATGCTGTCGAGGATACCGGCGGTCTCGCCGGCGGCCACGAGATTGCAGTACAGGCTGTCGAACTGCGCGGGATGCTCGCGGAACGCCGCCGACAGGCTGGAGCCCGCCTCGACCTTGTTCTTGATGTCCATCATCAGCCGCGAAAAGCGCGGATTGCTGTGGCCACGCGCGACGATTTCGAACGACTGCAGCAGCGGCACGCCGGATTTCAGCATCGTCGCCAGCTGGCGCGTGAAGAACGCGATGTCCTTGTCGCTGACCTTGCGTCCGCCGCGAAACGACTGGCGCTTGATCTTGGTGATGCGCACGCCCTGGCGCCGCAGGTTGGTGGTGACGACTGTTTCCGACGCCGCGCGCAGCTCGCCGCGCACCTGCCGGTTGTTGCGGTCCATGCCTTCCCACAGGAACGTGTATTCCTTGACGTCCTTGCGGGCGATTGCGGTTGCGGTTGCCATTGCTGTTCCTCGCTCGATGCTGCTCGCGCTGCTACTCGTTCGTGACGGCCTCGATTTCCTCGAGGGAGGTTGCGCCGGTCTTGACCTTCAGCAGGCCCGACTGGCGAAGATTGCGAATGCCTTCCTTCTGCGCCTGCGCCGCGATTTCGATCGCGCCGCCGTTGAGCATGATGATCTGGCGCATGTCGTCGCTGATCGTCATCACTTCGTAGATCCCGACGCGGCCCTTGTAGCCACTGTTCTTGCAGTTGTCGCAGCCTCCGGGTCCGTACGCCTGCCACGAGCCGTCGAGATCCTCATCCTTGAACCCGGCGCGCAACAGCGCTTCGGGCGGGATGTCCTCTGGCTTCTTGCACTGCGTGCACAGCTTGCGTGCGAGCCGCTGCGCGGTGATCAGGATCACTGACGACGCGATGTTGAAGCCGGCGACGCCCATGTTCTGGAGCCGCGTCAGCGTCGTCGGCGCATCGTTGGTGTGCAGCGTCGACAGCACCAGGTGGCCTGTTTGCGCCGCCTTGATCGCGATGTCCG
>JBDTJK010000084.1:0-4559 GCA_039935875.1 Casimicrobiaceae bacterium | reverse complement strand
ACTTACTTCCTGATACCGGACGTCAACCACTTCGTCAGCGTCACGTTGCCGAGCGGACGCGTCGAAACGTTCGACGTACAGCTTTCACCGACGACTTCGCTGCTGCAGCAATTCTCGACGCTGCAGGCGACGTTTGTCCCGCGTGCCGGCGTGCAGGGCACGCTGCAGAGCCTCGACAACACGAACCTGCTGATCGCCGATGCCCAGCCGGGGCCGATCACGCTGATTGACGACACGACACTCAACACGTTCAACCCGGACCGCTTCATTTACACCGAGCGCGACGGCACGCAGTTCGTCGTCACGCGCTCGCACGGGGTCGAGAGCGTCAAGGACACGAACGGCAACCAGATCAGCATCACGCCGGGTGGCATCTCGCACTCGTCGGGCACCAATATCGTCTTCGACCGCGACGCGGCCGGCCGCATCGTCGGAATTACCGATCCTGCGGGAAACAAACGGGCGTACGCATACACCGCCAACGGCGACTTGGGTGCCGCCACCGACCGAACCAGCAATACGACCCGTTACACCTACGACGCCCAGCACAACGTGTTGCGGATCGACGATCCGCTCGGACGGCCGGCTGCGCGCGCCGACTACGACGTGGACGGACGGCTTGTCGCATTGACCGATGCCGCCGGACACACGACGTATTACAACCACGACCTTCCCGGACGGCAGGAGCAGATCACCGACGCGCTCGGCCGCACGCGCGTACTCAACTACGACGAGCGCGGCAACGTGCTGAGCGCGACCGATCCGCTGGGCAATACGACGATCAAGACCTACGACGCGCAGGACAACCTGCTGAGCGAGACCGACCCACTCGGTGCGACGACCTCGCATGCGTACGACGCTCAGCGCAACCTGGTCTCGACCACCGATCGGCTGGGGCGTTTGACATCGCACACCTACGACGCCGCCGGGCGGCTGTTGACCTCCACCGGCGCGCGCGGATTCACGACGACGACGACCTACGACGCAAAGGGCAACCCGACGCGCAGCGCCGATGCGCTCGGCAACGCGATGCAGTCGAGCTTCGACGCCAACGGTAACCGCACATCGATCACGGATCCGAATGGCGCGACGACGCTCAATCAATATGACGGCGCCGGCCGCCGCACGCAGGTGTCGGACCCCGCGGATCACACGGTTGTGTTGCAATACGACGCCGCCGGTAACCTGCTCGGCCAGAGCGGCGCCGGCATTCCCGCGGTCAGCCTCTCCTACGACGTGGATGGACGCATTGTCGGCACCGCATCGGCGAGCGGCGCGCGTTCGATCGTGCGCGATCCGACGGGCGCCGCCGCCAGCGCGACGACGTCGGCCGGCGCGGCCGTGCTTGTCAACTACGATCCGGCGGGGCGCTTTGCCGGACTGACCGACGCAACGAGTGGCAGCAACTTGCGGCAGCAGACCTACGACGACGTGGGCAACCTGACGAGCATCACCGACGCGGCCGGCAACGCGACGGCATTCGTCTACGACGCCAACAACCGGCTCGTCGCAACCACCGCCGCCAACGGCGCTTCGACGCAGAACGCGTACGACGCCGCAGGCAACCTGGTGAGCAAGACTGACACGCTCGGCAACACGACCCACTACCAGTACGACGCGGCCGGGCAGACGACGGCAGTCATCGACCCAGTGGGTCACACCACGCAATTCCAGTACGACCTCGACGGCAACGTGATCGCACGCATCGACGCCACGGGCCGCACGACGGCGCTTCACTACGACGACGCGGGCCGCCAGATCGGCACGACATATCCGGACGACAGCCAGGAATCCACGACTTACGACGCGAGCGGCAACGTGCTCACCAAAACCGATGCCGCCGGCCACGTGACCACCTACGCGTACGACTCGCTGCAGCGCCTCACGGCGGTGACCGATCCGCTCGGACACGTGTCGACGCTCCATTACGACGGCTCGGCCGCAGCGAGCCTGCGCGTCGACGCCAACGGTCACGCCACGCAGTTCGCCTACGACGACCATGGCCGCCTCGTGCAGACCATCCATCCGCTTGGCGACAGCGCCACGGCGCTGTACGACGATGCCGGGCGCACGCTGCGCGCGACCAACGGCGCCGGCGAAGCCACGTCGTTCGAATACGACACGCAGGGTCGCGTCAGCGTCGTCACGCATGCCGACCATGCGACGGCGACGTACACCTACACCGGCGACGGGCTCGTCGCGTCGATTGCCGATTCGCACGGCGCGACGGCGTACCAATACGACGCATTGACGCGCCAGGTCACCCGCGTGACCGAACCCGACGGACGCTATGTTCGCTACGGCTACGACATCGCCGGCCGGCGCACGCTGCTCGCGCACGGCGATACCCACGCCGAGTCGGTGACGACCTACGCATACGATGCGCTTGGGCACATCGTCCAGGTCACCGCTCCCGATGCCGGCGTGACGCTGATGACCTACTACGCGAGCGGCAATCTCGCCACGATGATCCGGGCCGACGGCGTCAAGACGACGTACACCTACGACATGCGCGACCGCCCGCTGGTCATCGAGCAGCGCGATGCCGTCAGCGCATTGCTCTCCCGCGAGACTTACACGCTCGACCTCGACGGCAACCGCACGCGAATCGACTATGCCGACAGTACGCACGTCGAATACCAGTACGACGCGCTCGATCGCATCGTGCGCGAGCGGCATTTCGCCAGCGGCGGCACGCTGCAGTCCGACTTGGTCTACGCGTATGACGCCGTCGGCAACCGAATCGCGAGCGGGCCCGCGACCGCACCGGTCGCCTTCAGCTACAACGCCAACGACCAGCTGGTCTCCGGCGGCGGCGTCAGCTACGCATACGACGCCGCGGGACGGCGTACGCAGGAAAGCTGGACGGTGGGTGCCGCGGCGTTCCAGCGGCGCTATCAATGGGATGGCGAGGATCGGCTCATCGCATTCGACGACAGCAGCGTCGGCACCAGCGACAGTTACCAATACGACGACTACGGCGAGCGCATTGCGCGCAGCGATTCGTCCGGCGCAACTTCGTTTCTTACCGATCGCGCAGGAATGTCGGGCTTTTCGCAGCTGCTGCGGGCACGTGCATCGGCGGGCGACGCGACCTACGTCTGGTCGGGGGGCAATTTGATCTCGGTCGCCGATCCGGTAGCGACGCACTATCCGTTGTCCGATGCACTCAGTTCGACGCAGGCGCTGGCCGATGCGGGCGGCGCCATCAGCGACCGCTATGCGTACGATGCTTTCGGGCAGTTGACGTCGCATGTGGGCAGCACGTCGATGTCCCACCAATTCGCCGGTGAGCAAAATGACGCCGAGTCCGGCCTCGTCTACCTGCGCGCGCGCTACTACGATCCGCGCACCGGCGTGTTCCTGACGCGTGATCCTGCCGAGGGCAACCCCTTCGATCCCGTTTCGATGCATCCCTACCTGTATGCGTCCGCCAATCCGGTCAACCGGATCGATCCGAGCGGCCGCGAAACGCTGCTCGAACTGATCAACGTGCAAAGCATCGACACGACGGTCGAAAAGGGCGAGGAAATTCAGGCCGTGCGTAATCTGGAGAAGCGTGCAGAAACAGTGACGGCAGCGGTGATGCGCGACACGGGCGCCATACTTGCCGTCGAAGCGCTGGTCGACGCGACCCAGAACCGCGGCCGCGTCGTCAAATGGTTCGGCGGCGTGCTTGGGCTCGGCGGCGATGGCGCCGCGCCAAAAGCGCTGGATCTCGCCGCGCGGGCGGCGGCATCCCCAGCCGGCGCGACGCCTGCCGGCAGCTTTTTCGGAATGGCGATCGGCGCGACTACCAACGCCGTCACGCTCGCGGCGGAACTTGCGCTCGGCAAGGCGGCGTTCGACATGTTCAACCTGCAGAATGTGACGATCCAGATACAGGTCGGGCTTGCAGCGCCATCCTCAGCGTTCGACACCCGGGGCAACAAGACCTGCTGGGCCAATCGCGCTTACCACGCCGTCGTGGACCGTTCGGATTCGATCGTCGGCTCGACGTGGTACCTGGCACTTTGTACCCCGTTTTTCAGCGACACTCCGCTGCCCGTCGCGGGCAAAATCTCGATGGCGGGCGTCATGGTGCACGAGTTTATGCACATCACGTCCAACCGGCTGATTCGCGACGACGGCTATGGATGCGCGACGGGCCTGTTCGGCAAGCGCTCGGCCGCGGAGATCCTGCGAAGCGAGCTGCCGGGCGCGTCGCTTTTCAACGCTGATTCCTATCGCTGCTGGGTCGAGGACGCGGCGCTGAATTTCGGCAATGCCCGGCTCGCGGCGCGCCTGCCGGCGCCGTAGCCTCGGCCCCACCCAAGGTTGCGCCGCGTTATGTATCCGCGCGCCTAGCACGCGTCAGGGCGCGCTCGCGGCGGCCGGGGACGTTACGCCCTTTTGTGGTTCAATATGGCCGCCTGCGGGCGGCCAAGTTTCGCGTCCGGGCCGCCGGCTGCGAACCGGCTCGCCCGCGCATGCTGCGATTTCTCCTCACCCGTGTCAGCCTCGTCATCCCGACGTTCATCGGCATGACGCTGCTGGCGTTCTTCCTGATCCGACTCGTC
>JBDTJK010000083.1:0-7654 GCA_039935875.1 Casimicrobiaceae bacterium | reverse complement strand
GGGCGCTCGCCGCGGATACCGATGCCGAGGCGCGCCAGCTGCTGAAGACGCGCGAGCAGTGGCGCGTGGGCTTCGAGAAAGGCATCCGCAATTCGCTGGTGTCGCCGCAGGAAGCCGATGCGCAGGCGTACACCGCAGATGACATGACCCGCATCGAAGCGTTGCGCGCAAAGGCATTCGTCGGCACCGCCGATGCCGTCGCCACGCGCTTGCGTGCCGAGGCGGCGCGCCTCGAGCTGGACGAGCTGGTGATCGTCACCTGGACGTTCGACGCGCTCGCACGCCAGCACTCGTACCGCTTGCTGGCGCAGGCGTTCGGGCTGACGCCTGGCTCCGCCTGAAACGCCGCTGCACCGGCGTGCGCCGGGACGCTACGTCTTGGCCACGAACGCCGACTGCAATGCGCCCGGGCTGACGCCACCGACGGACCCGTCGCCAATGGCGTAGCGATACAGCGCAGCGGCGTAGATGCCATGCACGGTGCTCTGCGCCAGCACGATGACGCCCACCGCGATCGCCACCAGCAGCAGTGCATCCGACAATACATGACCCTGCGCGAACGCGAGCAGAATCAAGTAGCCACCGCGGGTGATTGCGGCGTTGCGGGCGCCCGCAGAACACGCATCCGCACGCGGGCTTGGTCCCGCAAATGCAAACGCCGGTGCGAAACTCTCGCACCGGCGTTTGCGAAGGGCGGCTGGTGTCAGCCGCGCGCGTTGCGCCCGTTACGGTGCCAGGGCGCTGCCGCCGGCCCCTTTCCGGCCGGTCGCGCCGACGATGGCGCGCCACTGCGTGCGGCCTGCGCGTGCCCCGCTGCGGGTCGCGCGCCCTGCGTGCGGGCATGCCCGTAATCGCGCGGCTCGTCCGGCGTGTGCCGGCGTGCATGCGGCGGTGAGGTTTCCGTGCGCTGCGCGTAACCCTGGTGCGGACGCTGCTCGTCACGGCTGCGGCCGCGTGCATGCGCGGCGGGTGTATGTTGCCGCGGCGCTCCGCGTCCGCGCTGCGCGAACACCGGCTGTGCGGCAATGCGCGGATCGGGCTCGAAGCCGGCAACGACATCCTTGGCGATCGTGCGCTTGATGAGCCGCTCGATGTCACGCAGGAACGAAAGCTCGTCGATGCATACCAGCGATATCGCTTCGCCTTCGTTGCCGGCGCGTCCGGTGCGCCCAATGCGGTGGATGTAGTCCTCCGGCACGTTCGGCAGGTCGTAGTTGACGACGTGCGGCAGCTGGTCGATGTCGATGCCGCGCGCGGCGATGTCGGTTGCCACCATGACGGTCACCGCGTTGCGCTTGAAGTCGGCCAGCGCCTTGGTGCGGGCACCCTGGCTCTTGTTGCCATGCAGCGCGACGGCAGCGATGCCGCTGCGCTCGAGCGAATGGCACAGCTTGTCGGCGCCGTGCTTGGTGCGCGTGAACACCAGCACCTGCTGCCAGCGGTTGCGCCCGATCAGGTACGACAGCAGTTCGGCCTTGCGCTCGCGGTCGACCGGGTGGATGCGCTGCGCGATCATGTCGACCGTCGAATTCGGCGGCGTCGCTTCGATCGTGCGCGGGTTGTTGAGGAAGCTGCTGGCGAGCTTGCGGATCTCGTCGGAGAACGTGGCCGAGAACAGCAGCGTCTGGCGCTGGCGCGGAATCAGCGCGATCACGCGCTTGACGTCGGGAATGAAGCCCATGTCGAGCATGCGATCGCCTTCGTCGAGCACGAAGATCTCGACCTTCGACAGGTCGATGCTGCGCTGCTGCACGTGGTCGAGCAGGCGTCCGGGTGTCGCCACCAGGATGTCGACGCCGCGCTTCATGCGCGTCGCCTGGCCGCCGAAGCCCACGCCGCCGAACACCGCCATCGACGACACGTCGAGATGTTTGCCGTACGTGCGCACGGATGCTTCGACCTGCGCCGCGAGCTCGCGCGTGGGCGTCAGGATCAGCACGCGCGGCGAACGGCGGGGTCCGCCATGGCGTGGCGGCTGCGTGGAAAGGATCTGCAGGATCGGCAGCACGAAGCCGGCCGTCTTGCCGGTTCCGGTCTGCGCGCCTGCGAGGAGGTCGGCGCCTGCCAGTACTGCGGGGATGGCCAGCGCCTGGATCGGCGTCGGCTGGGTATAGCCTTGGTCGGCGACCGCGCGCAACAGCGCGTCGGACAGCCCGAGTTCGTGGAATGACATGCAAGCTTTCGATTGGGTGCTCGGCCGCTCGCCCAAGCAGGGCGGCCAGTCACAGCCAAACGGAAGATACGACGAAAAGGTCGGAATCGACTGCGGCAAGGGACTGGTTCATCGGCCGCGGACGCATAATAGCATGAATTGCCGACGATTTCCCGGAATCGCGCCATTTGCCGAAAGGATCCATGCCGACCGACGAACTGCGCGCCGCGCTGAACCGCACCCTCGATCACTACCGTGAGCGGGCCGCCGCATTCCGCGAAGGCACTCGCGAGCATGACGTCAGCCAGAACATCTCGGCATTGCTTGAGCGTATCGAGGCGGCGCCCCCGTTTGCGATCCTCGACCTGGGCTGCGGGCCGGGGCGCGACCTCGCGACCTTCGCGCGCCTCGGCCATCGCGCGACCGGCCTCGACGCGGTGCCGGAATTCGCGGCAATGGCCCGCGAGGGCGGGCACGCGGTGCTGCAACAGGACTTCCTCGCACTCGATCTGCCTTCCGCGCACTTCGATGGCGTGTTCGCCAACGCTTCGCTGTTTCATCTGCCGACGCTGGAACTGCCTCGCGTGCTTGCGCAGCTGCAGGCGACGCTGAAGCCGCGCGGCGTGCTGTTCAGCTCCAATCCGCATGGCGACGACGACGAAGGATTCAGCCGTGGGCGCTATGGCGCGTACCACCGGTGGCCGACGTGGCGCCGGTATGTCGAGGACGCCGGATTCGAATACATCGACCACTACTACCGGCCCACCGGGCTGCCACGCGACCAGCAGCCGTGGCTTGCCAGCGTCTGGCGCAGGCGCTGATCAGCGCGCCGGCGCGCAGGCCGCCAGCATCAGCGCGCGTTCGACCACCCGGTCGCTCAGCGCGGGGACGAACGTTTTCTGCCGGACGAACTTGCAACGCGTCGTGCGCGCTCCCATAGTGCAAGCGTGCCAGCCACCTCGACGAAACGGAAAATCCTGCACTACGCTCTGTGGGCGCTCGGCGCCGTGCTGGTCAGCGGACCGATGCTCGCGGTGGCGCTGGGCGATGCGCCACTCGGGCGCGACTGGCGCAATGCATCACAGGAATCGGTGGGTCTTGCGCCAGAGGCGGCGAGCCATCCGGAGCCCGTGGTCCAGGTGTACGCCGCGCGCACCGTCGGCTGGCGCGGCGCATTCGCCGTGCATACGTGGCTCGCCGTCAAGGCGGCCGGCGCTCACAACTACACGCGCTATGAGGTGATCGGCTGGCGCTTGCGCGGCAGCGACTCGGCGATGTCGATATCCGATTACCGGGCGCCGGATGGCGAGTGGTTCGGCGCACGCCCGCAGTTGTTGCGCGACCTGCGCGGCGATGCTGCCGCGGCGGTGATCACCAAGCTGCCTGCTGCGCTCGCCGCCTATCCGTATGGCGGCGAATATCGCGCATGGCCGGGTCCCAACAGCAATACGTTCATCGCTTACATGGGACGCGCCATGCCAGAACTCCGATTGACGATGCCGTCCAACGCAATCGGCAAGGATTACGTGCCGATCGATCGCATCGTGGGCTGGGCGCCCAGCCACACGGGGCTGCAGGTTTCGCTGTTCGGACTGGCGGGCGGCATCGTCGGCCTCGACGAGGGCCTCGAGCTCAATGTGCTGGGCCTCGTAACCGGCATCGATGTCCTGCATCCGGCGCTCAAGTTGCCGGGTGTCGGACGCGTGCCGAGCTAGCGTTCGCGCTCGGCTATCATCCGTCGATGGGGCGAGTGGTGGGCAGCATGCGGCGACAACGACACGGTTTCACGCTGATGGAGATCGTTGTCGCGCTGGCGATCGTCGCGCTGCTGGCGACGATGGCATTGCCGAGCATGACCAACGGCATCGTCCGCAGGCAGATCGCCGATGCGGTTCCGCTCGCCGACATCGTCAAGCAGGCGGTCGCCGCGTCGTGGGCCGGTGCGGCGGCAATTCCCGCCAACAACGCGACGGCGGGCCTGCCGCCGCCGGCCAAGATCGTCAATAACTACGTGAGCTCGGTGGCGCTGGAGAGCGGCGCGATCCAGATCACCTTCGGCAACAGTGCGCAGGGCGTGATTGCCGGCAAGATACTCACGTTGCGCCCTGCGGTCGTCGCCGATGCGCCGGTAGTGCCGGTCGCATGGATATGCGCCCATGCGGCCGTTCCTGCCGGCATGACGGTGCTCGGCGAAGACCGGACCAACGTCCCGGTGAGCATGCTGCCGTACAACTGCAAGGGCGCAGCGAAATAGGCGGCGTCGCACCGCGCATGCGGCGGCCGCCAACCAACAACACGAGGATCCATGCAAACAAGAAAACTGGGACAGGAACTGCAGGTGTCGGCCATGGGACTCGGGTGCATGGGCATGTCCGACTTCTACGGCGGCCGCGACGAGGCCGAAGCGGAAGCGACGATCCTGCGCGCGCTGGAGCTCGGCATCGATTTTTTTGATACGGCCGACATGTATGGCGTCGGGCGCAACGAGGAACTGCTGGGCCGCGCGCTGCGCGGAAGGCGCAACCGTGTCACCATTGCCACCAAGTTCGGCAACGTGCGCAATCCCGATGGCAGCTTCAAGGGCGTCAACGGCAAGCCGGACTATGTGCGCCAGTGCTGCGAAGCGAGCCTCGCGCGCCTCGGCGTTGACGTGATCGACCTTTACTACCAGCATCGCGTCGATCCCGACACGCCAATCGAGGACACGGTTGGCGCGATGGCCGACCTCGTGCGCGCGGGCAAGGTGCGCTATCTCGGGCTGTCCGAGGCGGCGCCGGCGACGGTCCGTCGCGCGCATGCCGTGCATCCGATCGCGGCACTGCAGACCGAATACTCGCTGTGGAGCCGCGAGCCCGAAGACGAGCTGCTGCCGACGCTGCGCGAGCTCGGCATCGGCTTTGTTCCCTACAGCCCGCTTGGACGTGGCTTCCTGACCGGCCAGATCAAGTCGATCGACGATCTCGACGCCGACGACTATCGCCGCAGCACGCCGCGCTTCCAGGGCGAGAATTTCGCCAGCAATCTGCGCCTGGTCGATGAGATCAGCGCGATCGCCGCGGACAAGGGGTGCGCACCTGCGCAACTGGCGCTGGCATGGGTGATGGCGCAGGGCGACGATATCGTGCCCATTCCCGGTACCAAGCGGCGCAAGTATCTCGAGCAGAACGTCGCGGCGCTCGACGTGCATCTGACGGACGCTGATCGTGCGCGCATCGATCGCGTGATTCCGCTGGGTATCGCAGCCGGTGAACGCTATGCGCCCAACTCGTTGCGCGCGGTTGGACGCTGACCCATGGCCAGCGAAGATCGCAACGTGCTGGGCGGCAGGCTCGTCGCATGCTCCAACGCGCCGCGTACCGGGTTTTTTCGCGACGGTTGCTGCAATACCGGACCTGATGACGTCGGACTGCACGTGGTCTGCGCGCAGATGACGCAGGCTTTCCTGCTGTTTGCGCAGAAGCAGGGCAACGACCTCATCACACCGGCGCCGCAGTTCGGGTTCCCGGGCCTCAAACCAGGCGACCGCTGGTGCGTGTGCGCGGGGACCTGGCGCCAGGCATATGAGGCGGGTGTCGCTCCGCCGGTGGTGCTGGCGGCGACGCACGAGGAGACGCTCGCGGTGGTGCCGCTCGATGCACTGCGGCAGCAGGCACTCGACGCGCACTGACGCCGGGATGATCCGGTATCGCACACGAGCGCGTCCGGCACCTCGTTGCCTGCGCGCGCGATTGCGCTATCCTTTGTCGCTCGCACTCGAGCGCAGCAATCGTTGTCCATGACCGTTGAGCCCGGTAACGGCCTGATTTCGCACGCGATCCAGCTCGCGATCGCACCAGTGTTCCTGCTCACCGGCGTGGCGGGCCTGCTGGGCGTCATGGCGACGCGGCTTGCGCGCGTCATCGACCGCGCCCGTTCGTTCGAGACGGTCTGGCACAACATGGACGCTCACGCACGCAAGGTCGCGCTAATCGAGATCGGCAGCCTCGAGCATCGCCGCCGCCTCTGCCGTTGGTCGATCAACTTCTGCACTGCCGCCGCGCTGTTCGTCTGTCTGGTGATCGTCACGCTGTTCGCCGACGAATTCTTCGCCACCGACCTAAAGTGGCTGGCCGGCGCTCTTTTCGTGGCGCCCCTGCTGGCCATGATCTGCGGACTCTCGTGCTTTCTGCGCGAGGTCTACGTGGCGACGCACACCACCGGCATCGACCCCTCCCGTTTCGAGCAGTAGCGACGCCAGTCAGTCCGATTGGCCTGGGCACCGGATCGAAGCGGATGCAGGCCCGATGCCGATGAGTACACGATCGGTGCATCGCAATTGCGACACAATGCATCGACAGTTCGTCAGATGCCGGCGGAATCGTGGTCCAATGCGCGTCGGTAGGCGATCGTGCTGGCGACGGGAGGCCGCGCCTGTCAATGCAGGGCGGTGGTGGAGCGACCCCTCATCACGGCGACCAGCAGATGCTCGAAATGGTGAGCGCCACGGCGCGGCGACGTTACGGGGAGACGCTGGCGCGAGCGCGACTCGGCGCAGGTTCCGTCGAGCAAGTTGTCAAGCACTGCGACCAGGCATCGCGCGCGGGAGTCTAAATTGGGGTTGGCCGCCGCGGTGGGGTTTGTCAACGAACTGGCAACAGCTGACGAAGGAAAGACTTTGCATTTTCTCAGCAACAAGCGTCTTCGCGACTATGCCGGCGGTGCGTTGATGATCGCGATCGGCATCGCGGCCGCAGTGCAGGGTGCCACTTATCACATGGGCTCGCTGAGTCACATGGGCCCCGGATTCTTTCCGGTGTCGCTGGGCGTGATCCTGGCGCTGACCGGATTGGCCATCGCCATCACCGCACGCTTCACGACCTATGACGGCGACGAGGTCGTGCTGCCGCCGGAGTGGCGCGGATGGCTGTGCATCGGCGGCAGCATCGTCGCCTTCGTCGTGCTCGGCGCCTATGGCGGATTGCTGCCGGCAACGTTCGCGATCGTGTTCATTTCGGCGCTGGGCGATCGCACCAACACGTGGAAGAGCGCCGTGGTGCTGTCGCTGGCGATCGTCGTGGTATGCGTCATCGTCTTCTGGTGGGCGCTGCAGTTGCAGTTTCCGCTGTTCACCTGGAGATAGACGATGCATCAGTCGCTCGTGGACCTGTGGTACGGCTTCGGCGTCGCGCTCGAGCCGCACAACCTGATCTGGTCCTTCTTCGGCGTGCTGGTAGGCAACCTGATCGGGGTGCTGCCGGGGATGGGCGCGCTGTCTGCGATCTCGATGCTGTTGCCGCTCACCTACACGATGCATCCGGTCCCGGCCATCCTGATGCTCGCCGGCATCTTCTACGGATCGATGTACGGCGGGGCGATCGGCGCCATCCTGCTCAACATGCCGTCGCATCCCCCGCATGCGGTCACGTGCCTCGACGGCTATCCGATGACCAAGCAGGGCAAGGGCGGCACTGCGTTGGGCATCACGATGATCGCGTCGTTCTTTGCCGCGTCGTTCGGCATCAC
>JBDTJK010000082.1:0-12973 GCA_039935875.1 Casimicrobiaceae bacterium | reverse complement strand
CATTGGGCCGTCGGATTGGACGGAAAATTGAGGATCAGCATCTTCGGCTTCGGGATCGACAGCCGTATCGTCATCTCGAGTTGCGCGAGGAACTCGGATTCGGTGGTCATCGGCACCGAGCGCACGTCTGCGCCGGCGATGATCGGCCCGTAGATGTGGATCGGATAGCTCGGGTTGGGAACCAGCACCGTGTCGCCGCGCCCGAGCGTGGCCAGCACCAGGTGCGCAATGCCCTCCTTCGAGCCGATGGTGACGATGGCCTCGGTATCGGGATCGAACTCGACGCCCCAACGCGACCGGTACCAATGGCAGATCGCGCGCCGCAGCCGCGGAATGCCCTTGGACACCGAGTAGCCATGGGTGTCGCTGCGTTGCGCGCTTTCGACCAGCTTCTGCACGATGTGCGCGGGCGTAGGTCCATCCGGGTTGCCCATGCCGAAGTCGATGATGTCCTCGCCACGGCGGCGTGCCGCCATCTTGAGCTCATCGGTAATCGAGAAAATGTACGGGGGCAGGCGCGTCAGGCGCGCAAAACGGGTATCGGGTGCGGGGGGCATCGAAGGGCTCTCACGTGAGCGCCCGGAACCGTCCGAGCGACGTGGAAGCGGCAGAAGGCTTGTGGACAAACAAGTCGGCGGCAGCAACCGGCTACAATTCTCGCCAAAAGCGCGGCATATTGCAATGCACCATGCGAGAGGCAGCACAGCGTCCGGCCGCGCCGGTGCGCAATTGCAACGCCATTGGCACAAAGATGAAACTTCACCTGCAAAGCGACGTCGCCCAACGCGTGACCGGCATCGGCCCCGGCTGGATGCGCATCAATGCGGACGAATACCGGCAAAGCCTGGTGCTGACGACCGACGCCGTCCACGTCGAGGGCGTTGCAAGCGGCTTCGATGCGTTGTCCGCAGCCGATTTTTCGCGGCTGCTGCGGCTCGAGCCGGAGATCGTGCTGTTCGGCAGCGGGCCCGCACAGCGCTTTCCGCGCCCCGAGTTGTACCGCGAACTGACGGATGCGCGTATCGGCGTCGAGGTCATGGACACCCCCGCCGCATGTCGCACTTTCAACATCCTCACCAGTGAAGGCCGTCGCGTCGTCGCGCTGCTGCTGCTCAGCTGACCCGCGCGACCGCAACGCCGCGGCTACCGGAGTGACTGCTGCGGCGGCTGGTAAGCCAGCAGCTCGCGCACATGCTCGGTGACGCTGCGGCCGAGTGCGGACAGCGCATAGCCGCCTTCCAGCGTGGATACGATGCGCCCCTCGCTGTAGCGCGCCGCGACCTGCATCAGCTCGCGCGTGACCCACGCGTAATCGGACTCGACGAAATTGAGTCCGGCCAGCGGATCTTCGCGATGCGCGTCGAACCCGGCCGAAATGTAGATCGCCTGCGGCTTGAACTCGTCGAGCGCGGGCAGCCACACGTCGTTGACCGCGGCGCGCAACGCCTGTCCGTCGGCCCCTTCGTGCAACGGCACGTTGCGCATGTTGTCGCCCAGCGGATCGATGCCCGAGTACGGGTACAGCGGGTACTGGAACGTCGACACCATCAGCACGCGCGGGTCGCCGCCGAAGATCTCTTCGGTGCCGTTGCCGTGGTGCACGTCGAAGTCGACGATCGCCACGCGCTCGAGGCCATGTTCCTCCAGTGCATGCAGCACGCCGACGGCGACGCTGTTAAACACGCAGAAACCCATCGCGCGGCCGCGCAGCGCGTGGTGCCCAGGAGGCCGCACTGCACAGAATGCGTTGCTGCACTCGCCGCCGACGACGAGGTCAGTCGCAAGCACCAGCGCACCAGCGGCGTGCCACACCGCGTCCATCGAATGCGGGTTGAGGGCAGTATCCGGATCCAGGTAGGCGAGGCCCTGCGCCGGACTGGCGCGCGCGAGCTCGTCGACGTAGGTCGCCGAATGCGCGCGCAGCACCTGCTCACGGGTCGCGCGCGGTGCCTGATGATTGGCGAGATGCGTGGCGAGCCCGGAGGCGATCAGCCGGTCGCCAATCGCCGTCAGCCGCTGCGGGGATTCCGGGTGGTGCGAGCCCATGTCGTGCAGCAGGAACGACGGATGGGTGATATAGGCGGTGCTCAAGACATGGGTTCCGAGAAGGCGCCGGGACCGGCGCTGCTCGCTAGGCCGGCAGACAGGCGGAGTTTACCCCGCGCCCGGTGGAGGTGACGAACGCGGCGAACGCAGGCTAAAGTGAGCGCCCTGCCGCTCCGCAACCCGCGCCCTGCATCCTGCACCCGATGACCGTCCGCAACGCCCAGCAATCCGCATCCGCCACCCAAGGCATCGCCAAGGCGCTCGCGCAGCTCGCCCGCATCGTCGTCGGCAAGGATGAACCTTTGAAGCTCGCGCTGACATGCATGATCGCGCGTGGCCACCTGTTGATCGAGGACATTCCCGGCGTCGGCAAGTCGACGCTGGCGCAAGCGCTGGCGGCAACGCTCGGCCTGCGCTACGCACGCGTGCAGTTCACCAGCGACCTGCTGCCCGCCGACGTGCTCGGCGTGTCGATCTACGACGAGCGCACGCAGGCGTTCCGCTTCCTGCCCGGCCCGATCTTCCATTCGGTGATGCTGGCCGACGAAATCAACCGCGCGCCGCCGAAGACGCAGAGTGCGCTGCTTGAGGCGATGGAAGAACGGCAAGTGTCGCAGGACGGCCAGACGCGCAAGTTGCCCGATCCGTTCTTCGTCATCGCAACGCAGAATCCGGTCGAGCAGATCGGTACGTATCCGCTGCCCGAATCGCAGCTCGACCGCTTCCTGATGGCGATCGAGCTCGGCTATCCGGATGCCGCGGCCGAACGCGAGCTGCTGTCCGGCGGCGATCGACGCGCGCGCATCAGCGAAATCACCCCGGTGGCCGATGCCGCCACGCTCGGAGAATGGCAACGCGAGGCGTCCGAAATCCACGTCGCGCCCGCGCTGCTCGACTACGTGCAGGCGCTGCTGGCCGCGTCGCGCGGTTTTACCGGCACGGCTGCCGGCACCGACGCCGGCGCACGCCGCGGATTGTCGCCGCGCGCCGGCCTGATGCTGCTGGCGGCCGCGCGTGCGTGGGCGCTGATCGGCGGCCGGCCGATGGTGATGCCCGAGGACGTGCAGGCGGTCTTCGCCGCGGTGGCCGGCCACCGCCTCGCCGGCGGCGCGCGCAGCGGTGCAGTACAGGCGCAGGCGTTGCTGCGCGCCGTTGCGCTTCCCTGACTGCGGCGCAATCGCAGCCGCGCGACGGGGATGCGTGCAAACTGCCGGGGCAATGACACGATGACTTCAGCGATCGCCGCTCCCACGTCGCTGCGCAGATACATCGCGCGCCAGCGCCAGCGCATCTTCCGTCTTGCGCCGCACGACGCACAGCCTGTGGTGTTGCGTCACTCGCGCATCTACATCCTGCCGACGCGGCGGGGGCTCGCGATGATCGGCACGCTGCTGGTCATGTTGCTCGCGTCGTTGAACTATGGCCTGTCCCTCGGCTTCGGGGTCACGTTCGCGCTGGTGGGACTGGTCGCCGCGGCGCTGTTGCACACATTCCGCAACCTGGCGGGCATCGAGGTGACGCCACTTGGCGCCGGCGAAACGTTCGCCGGCGGGCGCCTCGCCTTCGCACTGCAGCTCGACGGAGGCATCGTTGCGCGCGATGCCGTCATGCTGCAGGCAACTGACGGCGAGCGTGTGCAGGTCAACCTGCGCGCAGGATCGACGCTGACGCTGTCGA
Organism: Casimicrobiaceae bacterium; assembly: GCA_039935875.1. GTDB lineage: Bacteria > Pseudomonadota > Gammaproteobacteria > Burkholderiales > Casimicrobiaceae > VBCG01. The sequence continues at coordinate 9,250 of JBDTJK010000082.1, read as the reverse complement.
TCGCGCGGGACGCGCCGCAGCGTGGGCGCCTGGCGCTCGGCCGGGTGACGCTGTCGTCGGGGTATCCGCTGGGTTTGTGGCGCGGCTGGGCCTACATCCATTTCCCGCTGAGCGGCGTCGTATTCCCGGCACCCGAGCCCGGCGCACCGCCGTTGCCTTGCGGCAGCAGCGGCGCCGACGCTCGTGCGCGCGGGCGCACCGACGATGCCGATCTCGCCGGACTGCGCGAATTCCAGCACGGCGACCCGCTGTCGCGCATCGCGTGGAAGGCGGTCGCTCGCGGCGGTGGCTGGTATTCGAAGCAATTCGAAGGCAGCGGCGGCGGCGGAACGATCACGCTCGATTGGGCAGCGCTGCCGGCCGGGCTCGGCGTCGAGCAGCGGCTGTCGCGCCTCGCCGCGTGGGTGCTGGCGGCCGAGCATGCCGCGCGCCCCTTTGCGCTGTCCATTCCTGGACGCACGCTGGCGCCGGCGCAAGGACACGACCATCGGCGCGCCGCGCTGTCGGCGCTCGCGTTGTACGCAGGATGAGCGCGGCACTGCGCGCGTGGTGGCCGCGTGCCGCGCGTCAGCGCGGGTCTGCAGCCGCCACGCCGGCGCTGTCGGTGACGCAGATCCGCTGGCTTGGAGCGATGCTGATCGCCGCGCAGTTGCCGCAGGCACCGCATCTTCCGCTATGGATCGCGTGCTTCGGCATCACGCTGGTCGCGCTGCGCCTGTGGCTGCTGCGCGAGGATGCGCTGCGCCGCAATGCGCTGCCCGCGCGCATCCCGTCGTGGACGCTGGTGCTGTTCGCGCTGGCGACAGCGTGGTTCGTGCGCGTCAGTTTCGACGGCCATCTCGCCGGACGCGAACCGTCGGTGGCGTTCCTGTTCATCCTGGTCGGCATCAAGTTCCTCGAGTCGCGCACGCGTCGCGACGGGATGCTGCTGGTATGCCTCGCATCGTTCCTGCTGATCACGCCGTTCCTGTCAAACCAGTCCCCGTTCGCCGCATTGATCGCGATACCGGCCGTGCTGCTGCTGGGTGGCGCGCTCGACGCGCTGGGCCGCGACGCAGGCGACATTCCCCCGTGGCGTCCGACGCTGCGCCGCATCGGACTGATGCTGTTGCAGGGGATGCCGCTTGCGGCGATGCTGTTCCTGCTGTTTCCACGGCTGTCCGCGCCGCTATGGGGCCTGCCGCAGGATTATTCGGCGCAATCGGGGCTGTCCGACACGATGGCGCCGGGAATGATAAGCGAGCTGTCGCTGTCGGACAGCGTCGCGTTTCGCGTCGATTTCGAAGGCACGCCGCCGGAACCTGCGCAACGCTACTGGCGCGGACCGGTGCTGACGCGCTTCGACGGTCGCGTATGGTCGGCGCTGCCGCAACGGGGCCAAGGCAGCTTCGCGTCGGCGCCGGGTACTCCCGTCCGCTACACGGTTTCGCTGGAACCCAGCGACAAGCCTTGGCTGTTCACGCTTGAACTTCCGGCGCGCTTGCCGCAGGTCGAAGGCAGGACGGACGATTCGCACGGACCGCAGGTGCTGCTGACGCCCGATCGCCAACTCATCAGCCGCGCCGCGATCACGCAAAGCGTCCGCTACAGCGCGGAATCGGTGCTGCGCGACCATTTTCCGCCCGCCAGCGAGGTCGACGTGCGCCTGGCCATGCTGCCCGCGCGCGGCAATCCGCGTACGCGCGAGCTCGCGGCGGCGATGCGCGCGCGCTACCCGGACGATCGCGCGCTGATCGGCGCCGTGCTGGCGATGTTCCATGACGAGAAGTTCGTGTATACGCTGACGCCACCGCTGTTGCCGACCGATCCGGTGGACATGTTCCTGTTCGACGAGCGCCGCGGGTTCTGCGAGCATTTCGCCAGCGCGTTCACCGTGCTGTTGCGCGATGCCGGCATCCCGGCGCGCGTGGTCACCGGCTACCAGGGTGGCGAGATCAACCCGCGCGGTGGCTACATGATCGTGCGCCAGTCGGATGCGCACGCGTGGAGCGAGGCGTACGTCGACGGCGAATGGCGACGCTACGATCCAACCGCCGCCGTCGCGCCGTCGCGGATCGAGCGCGGAATGGCAAGCGCGCTCGGCGAAGGCGAGCCGGTGCCGCGCTTCGCACGCATGGATGGCGGCTGGCTCAACAACCTGCAGCTCACCCTCGACTCGCTGAACCATGCATGGCGCCGCGACATCGTCGGCTTCAACGACGCGCGACAGCGCGAATTGTGGCGCGGGCTCAACATCACGATCGACAATGCGCCGTGGATCATGGCAATCGTGGCGCTCGGCATCGGCGCATGGGGCGCATTGCTGCTGGCAATCATGGCATGGCGCCGACGCCGCGGCGAGCGCGCGATCGCGCTGTGGCACGCAGCCTGCGCGCGCCTTGCGTCGGCCGGTCTGCCGCGCTTGCCGTGGGAGGGACCGCTCGACTACGCGCGGCGCGCGAGCGCCCGCTGGCCGCAGTTCGCGATCGCATTTGCCGCCATCGCCGAATCGTATGCGGCATTGCGCTACGGCCGCGCGGCAATGCGCGCCAGCGAACGTGACGCGCTGCTGGCGACGCTCGCGCGAGCGGTGGACGTGCTGCCACCGGCGGGCAGCCTGCGAACCAGTCGCGGTTGATCGTTGCGCGTTGCCGCGAGCGCAGCGGCGCTGCTGCGTGGGCGCCGCGCGCCCGTTGCGGGGATGCTCGCGGGCCTGGCGTGAAACCGCGCGGGCGTGGTGCTGGCGAAAGCTCTGCCGGCTACGCCGGGGGCAGGAACTTCGTCGGGTCCATCGGCTTGCCGAGCCGGCGGATCTCGAAATGAAGCTTGACCTGGTCGGCGTCGCTCGATCCCATTTCGGCGATCTTCTGCCCGCGCGCGACAACATCGCCTTCCTTGACGACGATTTCGCGGTTGTGCGCATACGCCGAGAGGTACGTATCGTTGTGCTTGATGATGACGAGCTTGCCGTAGCCGCGCAGGCCCGAGCCGGCATAGACGACCTTGCCGGCAGCGCTGGCCAGCACCGGCGTTCCGGCACTGCCCGCGATGTCGATGCCCTTCAGGTTGGCCGTCTCGGAGAAGGTGCCGATGATCTTGCCTTTCGCCGGCCAGACCCAGTCGAGCTGGTCGTCGCCACCACCCAGCGGCGGCGATGCGGGCGCGGCACGGGGCGCTGCCGGCTCGGTGTGCGGCGCCACGACAGGCGGCGCGCCCGCCGTCGACGGCGTGGGCGCGACGCTGACGCCGGCCTTGCCGAAGTCGCGCTGCGCGTCGGCGCTATACGGCAGCTTGATGGCCTTCGGCGAAGACTTGTAGTTCTCGCCATTGCGCGCATCCGGCGGCATTGCGACCCCGGCGGCAGATGCTGCGGTGCCTGACGCGGGAGCCGTGCCGGCGCCGGCTGTCACCGGAGGCGGTACGCGCAACGGCGTGGTGACCACACCCGGCCCCGAAACGTCGGTCGGTCCGGGAACCGGCAGCACATTCGGAGCCGTTCCCGGCGGCGCGAGACGCAGCACCTGGCCCACGTTGAGGCGGTTGGGATTGTCGAGGTTGTTCCACGCCGCAAGCTCGCGGTAGTCGATGCCCTTGTCCTGTGCGATCACGCGCAACGTGTCGCCGCGCTTGACGATGTAGGTGGGGACAGTCGACTCCGGCGCGACCGCGCCCACCGCTGCGGCGATGCCTGCCGGTGCCGGCAACGGCGCGAACGGCGTTCGTTCCATCACCGGCGCCGGGACGCGCGTCGCGCAGCCGGCGAGGGCGATTGCAAACGTGGCGATCGCCGCGGCGCGAGGCGACAGTATGGCGGGGAGTTTCAAGCGGGGGCGCGGGGCTTGGTCGTCGAGTGTCGGACCGCACGCCAAACGCGCGGTGTAGGTCAGGCGGTTCCGGGCAATAGCGGTACGAATCTTACCGCATCGAGTGTTTCCTCCCTGTATCCCTGCGCGCTCGCCTCGAGCACCGTCAGGCGTTGCACTGCGCGCTCACCCTCTTCGGCATGCGCAAGCGGCAGCACCATCCGCGCACCCGGTGCCAGGTAGCGCAACAGCGCCGTCGGAATATGCGTCGCGCCCGCAGTAATGACAATCGCGTCGACCGCGAGTTCCTCGCCGAGGCTCGCGGTGCCATCGCCATGCATCAGGGCCACGTTGCGGATCTTGAGCGACGTCAGGTTGCGGCGCGCCTTGGCCACCAGCGCGGCGATGCGCTCGACGCTGTACACCTTGGCCGCGAACTGTGCCAGCACTGCCGTCTGGTAACCGCAGCCGGTACCGATCTCCAGCACGTTGCCGAGCGTGCGCCCGTTGCGCGCAAGCTCGCTCATGCGCGCCACCACCCACGGCTGCGAAATCGTCTGTCCATGTCCAATCGGCAGCGGCGAATTCTCGTACGCGCGAATCGCCAGCGCCTCGTCGATGAAGATGTGGCGCGGCACCGCGTTCATGGCGGCCAGCACGACTTCGTCGCGGATGCCTTCGTCGCGCAGACGCTCGATCATCCGCGCACGCGTGCGGTCGGACGTCATGCCGATGCCGGTGTGCCTGTTGCCGTCGAGCGTCCCCATCGCCCTTCCCCTTCGTCGTCGCGCTATCGGCCTAGCGCATCGGCGCAAGCCACGCGTCCACCGCACGCGTCTCATCGCGGTTGGTGAGATCGATCTGCAGCGGCGTCACTGATACGCGGCGCTCGTCGATCGCGCGAAAGTCGGTGCCCTCGCCGGCGTCGGACGCGGGACCCGAGGCACCCACCCAGTACACCGTCTCGCCGCGCGGATTCTCGGTGCGCACGATATCCTCGGCGCGATGGCGCCGGCCGAGGCGCGTGACGGCAATTCCCGCGAGATCGGCATGTGCGATATCCGGAACATTGACGTTCAACAACCACACTTTCGATTCATGCTGGCGATGCAGGCGCACGAGATCCACGGCCACCTGCGCCGCGGTCTCGAAATGCTGCGCGGTCTTCGAAGTCAGCGAAATGGCGATCGACGGGATGCCGAGCAGGAACCCTTCGGTTGCCGCGGCCACCGTGCCCGAATAGATCGTGTCATCGCCCATGTTGGCGCCAAGGTTGATTCCGGAGATGACCATGTCCGGCAGATGATCGAGCAGCCCGGTGACTGCAAGATGCACGCAATCGGTCGGTGTGCCGTTGACGAACAGGAACCCGTTGGCCGCGCGGCGCACCATCAGCGGACGGTCGAGCGTAAGCGAATTGGACGCGCCCGAGCGGTCGCGCTCGGGCGCGACGACTGTCAACTCCGCATGCGACGCAAGCGCCTTGGCCAGATGCTCGAGGCCTGGCGCGAAATAGCCGTCGTCATTGGAAAGCAGGATGCGCATCGTGGTCGGCGGCCGGCGACGGCGGCGTCGTTGCAGTATAGCGCGGCACCTGTGTGAACGGCACGCCGGCTCGCACCGCCGCCGTTTCAGCGGACCGGTTGTGGCGCGGGGTCCGCGTCGCCGTCGTGCTGGCGGGCGGCCTTCACCGCGCCCGCAAGCTGCCACACCGCTGCCGCATACAGGCGGCTCTTGTTATAGCGCGTGATCACATAGAAATTGGTGCACGCGACGTACAGGCTCGACGCGTCTGCACTGTCCTCCAGCAGCAGGATGCCAACCGGATCGCCGGCAAGCGTCGCGGGAACGTCGGCGGCAACGACACCCTCGCCACGCCATGCGTCGAGCGCGCGCCGCTCGCTGATGCCGCCATCCAGCTTCTGCATCAGTGCGTCACGCGCCGATGTATCGACGCTCGCCGCCAGCAGCACCGGCTGTCCCGCGGCCCAATCGTGGCGCGCAAGGAAATTGGCGACGCTGCCGATCGCATCGGCGGCATTGCGCCACAGGTCGGCGCGCCCGTCGCCGTCGAAATCGATGGCGAAGTCGCGGTAGCTGCCGGGCATGAACTGCGGCAATCCCATCGCGCCCGCGAACGAGCCCTGCAACGACGCGGCCGGCACCTGCTGGTCCTGCGCGATCAGCAGCAATGCCTTCAGTTCGCCGCGAAAAAACGGCGCGCGCCGCGGATAATCGAACGCCAGCGTGGCCAGCGCATCAAGCGCACGATAGCGGCCGGTGACGCGTCCCCAGTAGGTCTCCACGCCGAGGATCGCGACGATGATTTCGGCGGGGACGCCGAATTGGCGTTGCGCCCGCGCGAGCGTCGCGGCGTTCGCATTCCAGAACGCGACGCCCGCCGCCACGCGTTGCGCATCGAGAAACTGCGGTGCGTACTCGAACCACTTCGGGGGCGCCAGCAGCGGCCGGTTCATCAGCTCGATGATCTTCGGCTGGTAGCGAGCGCCCGCAAGCGTGCGCTCGATCGACGCTGGCGACATGCCCGTCTCGGCCGCCATCTCGCGCGCAAACGCGCGCACGTCGGCGCGCTGCGCATACCCTGGATTGGCACCGCCCATGCGCGCAGCGGTGGGCGTGGCGAACACACAGCAAACAAGCAGCGCGAAGAATTTCATCCGTCGCGATGTTATCATCGCGCGCCTTCGCCAACGATCGCACACTATGCCGTATTCGTTGTTTCGTCCGCTGCTGTTCGCGCTGGATCCCGAACACGCGCATGCGGCGGCGTTTGCGGCGCTCGACGCGGCGGCACGCCTTGGCCTTGCGCGACCCGCAACGCGTCCGGCAACTGCGCCGGTCTGCGTGATGGGCCTTGGTTTTCCCAATCGAGTCGGCCTTGCAGCGGGCCTCGACAAGAACGCCGCGCATCTGCCGGGACTTGCGTCGCTAGGCTTCGGATTCATCGAAGTCGGGACGGTGACTCCTCGCGCGCAACCCGGCAACGCACGACCGCGGATGTGGCGCCTTCCCGCCGCCGACGCACTGATCAACCGCCTCGGATTCAACAATGATGGTGTCGCCGTGCTGTGCGCGAACATCGCGCGCGCCGGTTATCGTGGCGTGCTCGGGATCAACATCGGCAAGAACTTCGACACGCCCAACGAGCGCGCTGCCGACGACTATGTGCACTGCCTCGAGGCCGTCTATCCTCTGGCCAGCTACGTGACGATCAACGTGAGCTCTCCCAACACGCGCGGATTGCGCGACCTGCAGCGCAATGAGGCGCTGGATGCATTGCTCGCAACACTGACCGCCGCGCGTGAAGCGCTGTCGCAGAAACATGCGCGGCGCGTGCCGCTGGCGGTGAAGATCGCCCCCGATCTCGACGCCGGGCAGATCGACCGCATCGCGGATGCGCTCGTCGCACACGGGATCGACGCGGTCATCGCCACCAACACGACCATCGCGCGCGATGCAGTCGTAGGGCTCGCGCATGCCGAGGAGCCGGGCGGCCTATCCGGGCGGCCGCTCCTTGCGCAGTCGAACCGGGTAATCGCGGCACTCGCTGGCGCGCTGCAGGGTGCAGTGCCGATCATCGGCGTCGGCGGCATCCTGTCGGCAGACGATGCGCGCGCGAAGATCGACGCGGGCGCGTCGCTGGTGCAGCTCTACACCGGTCTCATCTACCGCGGGCCGCGACTGGTGGCGCAGTGCGCGGAGGCGCTATCGGGCGTGCGCGCGGGCACCGGCGGCTAGTCCCGCCGCGCGCCGGGCACGCGACTCAGCGCGTACGCACCATCACCTTGCCACTGCCTTCGGCGACGACACTTCCGTGCTGGTTGCGTCCCGCCACGCCAAGCGTGACGATGCCCGACTGGTGCCGCGGCTTTGGCAGCAGCGCCGCCACGGTCCACGTCGTGGTCAGCGTGTCGCCGATGCGCAGCGGCAACAGGAAACGCGTCGACTGCTCGAGGTACGCGAGTGCGGTGCCGTGGAAGATCATGCCGATCGGACCGCCCATCAATGCGGCCGTGATGACGCCATGCAGGATCCGCGTGCCGTAGCGCGACGCGCGGGCAAAGGTTTCGTCGACGTGCAGCGGATTGAAATCGCCGATGAGACCCGCGCCGGTTGCGATATGCGCCTCGGTGATGGTGACCGCCGACGTAAAGGCATCCCCCGCCGCCATTTCGTCGAACCAGCGGCCGCGGATGTCAACGGCCGGGATCGACTCGTTGCCGCTCACGCGGCGCGCACCGTCATTTTTTCTTCAAACTGCCCGATGACGCTGGTGAATGCGCGATCGATCAGGGGCTCGGCCTCGACCATGCGCGCCTTGTCGAGGCGGAAGCGCTCGGCCAGTTCCTCGGCTGTCATCGACAAGGCCTTCTGTCCCTGCCGGTTGGTAAACAGGTAGGTGCCGCGCAGCGGGCTCACCCACGCCAGCTTGGCGAAGGCGAGGTGGCCATCGTCGTCCTCGAATTCGATCCACATGCCGCGCTCGAGGCTGCGCGCGATTTCCAGGTAGTCGTCGTCGAGCGCGTCGGGGATTTCGGCTTCTGGGAGCGGCTCGGCCAGCGTCATCGCCTCGGCGAGCGCGTTGGCGCGGCGCGCCGTCATCTCGTCGCCGGCCGCATGCGCCATTTCGGCCTGCAACTTCGCCTGCTCGGCGACGGCGGCGATCGGCGATTCGACGTTGGCGAGCGACGGCTTCACCGCCGCCGCATGCGCCTCGACCAGGTTGGACATGAAGCGCTCGCGTTCCTCCGCGACCCACGGCACGTTCAGCGCCCCGGTGTTCATCCGCTTCAAAAGCGATGGCAGCATCGCCACCAGGTGCTTGCGGTCTTCGGTCGTCTTCTTCGGCTGCACGCTCCACACGAGGTCTTCCAGCGTGTTGATGACCGAGCCCCAGCCCTCGCTGTCCACGCCTTTCTGCAGGTAGACATGGTCGAGCGTCGCGATCCACCGCTCGCGCAGGAAGGACGCCAGGAAATTGGGCACCGGCGAACGCTCGATGCGGCTCTCGATCTCGCGCTTGGCGAGCGCGTTGGCGATCTGGTGACGGTCGCGCTGGTCGATCTCGGCAGCTGTGGTGGCGATGTTCGCCTCGGCCGCCGCTTCTTCCGCCGCAATGTATTTCTCGAGGTCCTGGCGCAGGTCTTCGAAGATGGACAGGTCGTTGTTGAACCCGTCCAGCACGCGATGCACGATGGCCTCGAGCTTGCGATACAACGGGTCGTCCTGGCCGCTGACCGGACTCCAGCCGAGGCCTGCGTGCGCGAGCTCGTTGACCAGCATCCTTGCCGGATGCGCCTTGCGCGCGAAGAACGCGCCGTCGAGCATCGCCACCTTCAGGACCGGGATCTGCAGCCGCGCGAGCAGCGCCTTGATGCCGTCGGGAAGATCGCGCGTCTCGAAGATGAAGTCGAACAGCATCGCCACCATCTCGATCGTCATCGACT
>JBDTJK010000081.1:0-2716 GCA_039935875.1 Casimicrobiaceae bacterium | reverse complement strand
GTCGAGTGCCGTGTAGAGCGTCGTCGTCTTGCCGGAACCGGTCGGGCCTGTGACCAGCAGGATGCCGTTGGGCTGCAGCAGCGACTTCATGAACACGTCGAGCGTGTCGTCCATGAAGCCGAGCTTGGCGAAGTCGAGCTGCACGCCACCCTTGTCGAGGATCCGCATCACCACTGACTCGCCGTGCATCGTCGGCACCGTGGACACGCGCAGGTCGATTTCCTTGCCCTGGATGCGCAGCCGGATGCGGCCGTCCTGCGGCAGCCGGCGTTCGGCGATGTCGAGGTTGGCGAGGATCTTGACACGCGAGATCACCGCTGCCGACAACCGCTTGGGCGGTGATTCGATCTCGTGCAGCACGCCGTCGATCCGGTAGCGCACCGTCAGCCGGTTCTCGAACGGCTCGATGTGAATGTCGGATGCGCGCGCTTCGAGCGCGTTGGTGATCAACAGCGACACGAGGCGAATCACCGGCGCCTCGGACGCGAGGTCCTTCAGTTGCTGGACGTCGGCGTCGAACGCGATTTCATCGACGCGCTGCTCGACGTCGCCGAAGATCTGCCCGGTGGCCGTCTTGCCGGCGCCATAGAGACGCTCGAGCGCGGCCTCGAGCTCGGTCGGGATGGCGACCATCGGCCGCACCACGCGCCCGGTGACCATCTCGAAGGCTTCGATCGTGTACGTATCGGTAGGATCGGACATTGCGAGTGCCAGCTCGTTGTCGTCCTCGCTCACCGGCAATGCGCGCGCGTCGCGCAGGAAGCGCGCCGACACCTGCTCTTCGAGGATCGGCAACTCGGGATAGCTGGCGGCGTCGAGCACCGGCAATCCCAGTTGCGCCGCCAGCGCCTCGGTGACGTCGCGCTGCGCGACGAGCCCCAGCGTCACCAGCATCGTGCCGAGCTTGCCACCGGACTCCTGCTGCATCCGCAGCGCGCGCTCGAGCGACGCGGCGTCAAGCTTGCCGCGTTCGATCAACAGTTCGCCGATGCGCTTGCGCGCGGATTCCTGCACGGATGGGTCCTGTCTCTATCGAACGTGGGAATGCTGAAAATTGGCCCATACGCGGGCGCCAAATGTTACCACGCGAGCTTCGTCGGAAATAACGTAAATACGTGTTGCACAAGGGATTTTTGGCAGTTCTCAGACCCTTTATGGCGACTGTCCTTCGAGGCCAATCCGCGACCGCGAAATGTCGCCAGCCAGCGACGGTCCCGGATTGACATGGCTGCCTCACACCGGCATTTGCAGACCTGGTCATCTGACCTCAACCCTCATCGAAGGTTTTGGCGATCGAAGGTTGCAGCAGCCTAGAACGCCTGAGCGCCGATTACTGCCGACATGTGGCGACAAATACCTGTGGGCCGCCATCGGGGCAGGCATTGCGCGAATCGTCGAAACGCGCCGAGGAGACGCAGTGCACGGGGATTTGCGGGGAAACCACGGGACAGGACGCGAACGACGCGTCGCTCACCGCGTTTTCCAATCGGCGAGGTCCCACCCGAGCATCGTCTCGAGGTCTGCGATCTCCTCGGCGAATGCCGCATGCAGGAATTCGCGCGCATCGTCGCTCATCGGCCGATCGTAGCTCGCGACGAATACCCCGCGCGGGGTATCGCGCGGGAACCGCGCGATACCGAGAAACGTCGCAATCTGCGCGAGCGCCGGCGCAGGATCGGACTGGAAGCCGTCGCTGCGAAGGACGAGTGTCTGCTCTCGCGGAAAATGCTCCCACACCCGGCGCAATTGCCTGCTGTAGCGCCCGCGATCAACGTACGACCACCGCCGGTGCAATTGCGTCGCGTCCTTGCCGCGGATCGCATCCTCGAACGTGCGCGTCTCCCGGCGCAGCTTGCTTTCCATGTTCCAGTGCGAATAGGCGCGCTTCGCGGGATTGCGCAGCATCATGATGAACTTCATCGCCGGGTTGTAGTCGGCGATGCGTGCCGGCGTGGGCTCCCAGTACATGTAGTTGGGGGTTGCGTCCCCGATCACGCGCTGCGTCGCCGCCGGCGCGAAGTACGCGTGATAGATCGTATGGTCGGGCGTACCCGACTCGAATCGCTCGTCCTTGTCGAAATGGTGGACTTCCTTGGTGGACGGCATGCAAACGTCCAGATGCTCGTCAAGGTAACTTGCGAGCGCGCTGGTGCCACCCTTTTGCGTGCCGGCAACGACGAAGTCGACCTTGCGCGGGGGTGCGCCCACACGGCCATGGCAGGCCTTGTAGCGCAGCGTGCTGCCGCAGGGACAAGGCTCGTTGCGTCCGATTCCCGCCATTGCGCCCGCGCTCAGCGCAGCGTCGCGAACGCGATATCCGCCGCGCGCAGAGTTGCCTCGATTTCCGCATCACCGTGCGCCGCCGACAAGAATCCGGCTTCGAACGCCGATGGCGCGAAATAGATGCCCTGATCGAGCATCGAATGGAAGAACCGGTTGAAGCGTTGCTTGTCGCAGGCCATCACCTCATCGTAACCCAGAGGCACGCGTGGCGAAAAGTACATCCCGAACATGCCGCCCACGCTGTCGGCGCAAAAGTCGACGTGCGCACCGGCAGCCGCCGCTTCGAGGCCGCGGCACAGCGCAGTGGTCGATTGTGCGAGCGCTTCATAGAATCCCGGACGCTCCGTCAGCGCGAGCGTGGCGAGGCCGGCGGCGATCGCCACCGGATTGCCCGACAGCGTGCCCGCCTGGTAGACCGGGCCGACCGGAGCGA
>JBDTJK010000080.1:0-5079 GCA_039935875.1 Casimicrobiaceae bacterium | reverse complement strand
ACACGGTGGAACAGCACGCGGTTGGCCGTCGTGATCTCGAGGCCCTTGTCGTGGTTGCCCGCCGAGGTCTGCGGATAGCCGCAGCACAGGTAACCCGGCGGCAGCACGCATTGCGCGCCGACGTGGTGCAGCATCGCCTGCGTCGCCAACCCCACTTGCGAAAACAAGCGCTCCGAACCGCAGCCAGGGAAATAAAACACCGCGTCCGAATCGTCGGTGACGCGCGCGGGATCGCGGATGATCGGCACGATCGCGTCGTCCTCGATGTCGAGCAGCGCCCGCGACGTGCGCTTCGGCAGCCCGCCCGGCATCGGCTTGTTGATGAAATGCACGATCTGCGCCCTGACCGTCGGAGCGCCGACGGTGGCAGGCGGATGGCGGGTCTGCGCACGCGCGACGCCGGTGCGCCGGGCGAGCGCGTACGCGAAGCGCTGCAGCCGGTAGCCAACGTCGATCATCAGCGCCTTCATGAGCTTGATCGTCGCCGGATCGGAGGCGGTAAGGAACGCCATCGCGAGCCGCGTGCCGATGCTCGGCTTGTGCCGTCCAAGCTTGCGCAGCAGGTTGCGCATTGCAATCGACACGTCGCCGAAGTCGATATCGACCGGGCACGGACTCTTGCACTTGTGGCACACGGTGCAATGGTCGGCGACGTCGGAGAATTCGTCGAAATGGCGCAGGCTGACGCCGCGCCGGGTCTGTTCCTCGTACAGAAACGCCTCGGTCAGCAACGAAGTCGCCAGGATCTTGTTGCGCGGCGAATACAGGAGGTTGGCGCGCGGCACGTGCGTCGCGCACACCGGCTTGCACTTGCCGCAGCGCAGGCAATCCTTGATCGAGTCGGCGATGCTGCCAATGTCGCTCTGCTCGAGGATCAGGCTCTCGTGGCCGATCAGCGAAAAGCTCGGCGTGTACGCGTTGGACAGGTCGGCCGGCAACGCTGCGTTGCGCAGCAGCTTGCCCTGGTTGAAACGCCCCTGCGGGTCGACGCGGCGTTTGTATGCGGCAAACGGCGCGAGCTCCTCGTCAGTCAGGTATTCGAGCTTGGTGATGCCGATCCCATGCTCGCCTGATATGACGCCGTCGAGCGATCGCGCCAGCGCCATGATGCGCGCCACTGCCGCGTTGGCGTCGCTCAACATGCCGTAGTCGTCGGAATTGACCGGAATGTTGGTGTGCACGTTGCCGTCGCCGGCATGCATGTGCAGCGCGACGAACACGCGGCTGCGCAGCACGCTCGCGTGCAGCGTGCGCACCTGCACGCGCACCGGCGCGAAAGCCAGCCCCGCAAAGACTTCCTCCAGCGGCGCCTGCAGCTCGGATTTCCACGACACGAGCTGCGAATGGTCCTGCAACTCGACGAACGTCGCATCGATGCGCGCCAGCAGGTCAGACCAGCGTGCGGCGACGGCATCCACCAGCGCGCGTGCCTCGTCGAGCTTGGCGGCAATGGTTTCGTCGTCGGGCCGCTTCTCGGGATCGACGTCCAGCACGCGTGCGAAGTCGGGGGCGCGCAGCATCGCCGAAAGCGCATCGGCGAGCTTCAGTTTGTTGCGGATCGACAGCTCGATGTTGATGCGCTCGACGCCGTCGGTGTAGTCTCCGAGGCGCGGCAGCGGGATCACCACGTCCTCGTTGATCTTGAACGCGTTGGTGTGCTTGGCGATCGCCGCGGTGCGCGCGCGGTCGAGCCAGAATTTCCTGCGCGCGTCCGCCGACACCGCGACAAAGCCTTCGGCGCCGCGCGCGTTGGCCATGCGGATAACTTCGGATGCCGCGCGCGCCACGCCATCGTCGGTTTCGCCAACGATGTCGCCGATCAGCACCATCTTCGGTCGCCCGTGGCGCTTGGCCTTGGTCGCGTAGCCGACTGCTTTCACGTAGCGTTCGTCGAGATGCTCGAGCCCGGCGAGGATCGCGCCGTGTGGCTGCGCGTCGAGATAGTTCTTGATGTCGACGATCGCCGGCGTCGAGTCGCGTACCTGGCCGAAGAACTCGAGGCACACGGTGCGGATCGCGGGCGGCATGCGGTGCAGGATGAAGCGCGCGGCGACGATGACGCCGTCACATCCCTCCTTCTGCACGCCGGGCAATCCCGCGAGGAACTTGTCGGTAACGTCCTTGCCGAGGCCGATCTTGCGGAAGTCGCCACCTGGCACGATCAGCCGCTCGGTGCGCATGACCGTGCGTCCGTCGGCCGAGCGCCACACTAGGTCGAACGTCGCCCGCGGCGCATCGTGGATCTTGCCCAGGTTGTGATCGACGCGCGTGACGTCGAGCCACTCGGCGTCCGGCGTCACCATCCGCCACGACAGCAGGTTGTCGAGCGCCGTGCCCCACAACACCGCCTTCTTGCCGCCGGCATTCATGGCGACATTGCCGCCGATGCACGAAGCGTCGGCGGACGTGGGGTCGACGGCGAACACCAGGTCTTCGCGCTCCGCGGCGTCCATCACCCGCCGCGTGACCACACCCGCGCCGGCGTCGATCGTCGCCACCGCCGTCGCGTGACCGGGCAGCGTGATGCGCTCGACGGACGACAGCTGCTCGAGCTTCTCGGTGTTGATCACCGCGCTGCGCGGCGTCAGCGGGATTGCGCCGCCGGTGTAGCCGGTCCCGCCGCCGCGCGGGATGATCGTCAGGCCGAGCTCGATGCAGCCCTGCACCAGCGCGCGCACTTCCTCTTCGTTGTCGGGGTGCAGCACGACGAACGGATATTCGATGCGCCAGTCGGTAGCGTCAGTGACGTGCGACACGCGCGCGAGTCCGTCGAACGCGACGTTCTGCTTGTGCGTAAAACGTGTCAGCACACGCAGCGTGCGCTTGCGCAACTGGGCGGTGTCGACAAAGCCCTGGGCGAAGCGGTCGACCGCCTTGCACGCAGCGTCGACCAGCGTGGCGACCTTGGCATCGCGCTCGGCGTCGACGCCCTGCGGTGCGCCCGCGGCGACCTGCCGTCGGTGCTCGATTTCACCGATCCGATGGCGCAGCGCCTCGACCAGCAGTTTCTGCCGGCGCGGATTGTCGAGCAGGTCGTCCTGCAGGTACGGATTGCGATCAACGACCCAGATATCTCCCAGCACCTCGAACAACATGCGCGCCGAACGACCGGTGCGGCGTTCCCCGCGCAATTCCTCGAGCAGCCTCCACATGTTTTCGCCCAGCAGGCGAATGACAATCTCGCGATCGGAAAACGATGTGTAGTTGTACGGGATTTCGCGCAGTCGCGGCGCAGCTTCGCTAGGCGCGTTCGGTGTTTCGCGCGCCGGGATATCGATTGCGTCCATGGACTGACGATCATACCGCAGCGCAACATCGACATGCGGCGCTCGCGCGCCGCATTTTGTTCAGCCCGTATGGACGCGATATCGGTCGGGGCGCCGCAGATCGGGCTCGACGCCGATGCCCGGCGCATCGCCCAGCACTACCGCGCCGTCATGCAGCGAAAGCGGGCAGACCTCCTCGCGCAGCGGATTCGGATTGGCGTCCACTTCTGCGACGCTCGCCGCGCCGCCGGCGGCCGCCAGCATGTGCATCGACGCCGCGAGGCCGACACCGCCACCGAGCCAATGCGGGCACAGCGCCACCGCGCGCGTCGCAGCGTGCGCGCCAAGGCGCAGCGCACCGCTAATGCCACCCCATTTGCCGACGTCGGGCTGCACGAACCGCAGCCAGCCGCCGTCGATCGCCTCGACGAACGCCGCTTCGCCGCGGATATTTTCGCCAGCCGCCAGCGGCAACGGCGAGGTTGCCGCCAACGCCTTCCACGTGGCCGCCGGTTCGTCGGCAAGCATCGGCTCCTCGACCCATACCGGGTTGAAAGGCGCCAGCCCCGCGATGCGCACAGCCGCTTCGTCGGCACGCCAGCCCTGGTTGGCGTCGAGCATGATCGTCGCCGACGGCCCCAGCGCGCGACGCAATTCCTCGAGATTGCGCAGGTCGCGCGGCCCGCCAAAACCGACTTTCAGCTTGAACGCGCGAAAGCTCTCGCCGCGCTTCTGCAGCCAAGTGGGCGAGGATAGCGAAGGACGTCGGCGCGCACGTCGACTGATCGTGCGTTGCCGTTGGCGTGCGCGGCAGACCACTAGGCCGGTGCGCCTGCCGCCGGCTGCGTATGCAGCGAGTCGAGCGAGCGGCGGTAGCCGATCGCTTCGGCGACATGCGCACAGCCCACCGTTTCCGCGCAGGCGAGGTCGGCGATCGTGCGCGCAAGGCGCAGTACACGGTGATACGCCCGCGCCGACAGCATCTGCTGCGCCATCGCGCGCGCAATCAACTGCTCTCCCGCAGCATCGGGCGCGCAGTAGCGTGCGATGGCCGCCACATCGAGGTTCGCATTGAGCACCGGCTGCCGCGCACGCTGGCGCGCGCGTGCCGCTTCCACGCGCGCGCGCACCGCGGCACTCGACTCCACGGCGGCGGATGTTGTCGCGCGGATCCCAAGTTCGTCCGCATGCACGGCCGGCACGTCGATCGTCATGTCGATGCGATCGAGCAGCGGACCCGATACGCGCGCACGATAACGCGCGACGCGATCGGGCGTGCAGCGGCACGGCATCCGCGCGTGACCAAGCCAACCGCACGGACACGGATTCATCGCCGCGACCAGCTGGAAGCGCGCGGGGAACGTGGCCTGGCGGGCCGCGCGCGAGATGTGAATGGCGCCGGTCTCGAGAGGTTCGCGCAGCACTTCGAGCACACGCCGGTCCCACTCCGGCAGTTCGTCGAGGAACAGCACGCCGTTGTGCGCCAGCGAGATCTCTCCTGGGCGCGGATCGCTGCCGCCGCCGACCAGCGCGATGCCGCTGGCGGTGTGGTGCGGCGAACGAAACGGCGCCTCGCGCCAGCGCGCGGCGTCGAAGCGCCCGGCGAGCGACAGCACGGCGGCGGTCTCCAGCGCGCGCGCCTCGTCGAGGGGTGGCAGCAGGCCGCGCAGCCGCTGGGCCAGCATGGACTTGCCCGACCCCGGCGGTCCGGCCATCAGCAGCGAGTGCCCGCCGGCCGCCGCGATCTCGAGCGCACGCTTGGGCCCGGCCTGGCCACGCACATCGGCAAGATCGAGTTCGACGCCGGGCGCAG
>JBDTJK010000079.1:0-7151 GCA_039935875.1 Casimicrobiaceae bacterium | reverse complement strand
ATCGGCGTCTCGTCGCGGCCGCGCAACACGATGTCGAAACGATAGCCGAGCGCGTGTTCGGGAATGGTCGTATCCCAGTCGAACGTCGAGATCAGGCGCGCGCGCGCCGCGACATCCGGAATGCTGGTGCACATCGGATCGTATTCGAGCAACGGGTCGCCGGGAAAGTACATCTGCGTGACCAGCCGCGTGGCGAATGCGGGACCGAACAGCGAGAAATGGATGTGCGCCGGGCGCCACGCGTTCGGATGGTTGCGCCACGGATATTCGCCGGGACGGATCGTCACGAAGCGGTAGTTGCCCTCTGCGTCGGTCAGCGTGCGGCCGCAACCGGTGAAATTTGGGTCGGTGGGCGCGTCGTGCGTGTCGCGCGGATGCGGATAGCGCCCTGCGGAATTGGCCTGCCAGATCTCCACCAGCGTGTGCGCAACCGGCTTCGCGTTCGCATCCAGCACGCGGCCGGAGACCACGATCCGTTCGCCGATCGGATCGCCGGAGTGTTGCCGCGTCAGGTCGAAATCGTTTTCACGGATGCGCTCGTAGCCGAACAGCGGGCCGGTGATTTCGGTCAGCGTCGTCGGCAAACGCACCAGTGGCTCGCCTGGCGCGCGCTTCCGCGTCGACGCATAGGGTGGATAGAGCAACGCGGGCTGCGTACCGGCGTCCGGCGCGCGATAGCCGCGCAATGCGACGTGCGCCGCGGCAGGTTGCATGGGCTTCATGACGATTCAATCCCCTAGACGCGTTCGATGATCATCGCGATGCCCTGGCCGACGCCAATGCACATCGTGCACATCGCGTAGCGGCCGCCGCTGCGCATCAATTCATACGTGGCGGTGGTCACCAGCCGGGCGCCTGATGCGCCGAGCGGGTGACCGAGCGCGATCGCGCCGCCGTTCGGATTGACGTGCGGCGCGTCGTCCGCCAGCCCCTGGTCGCGCATCACGGCCAGTGCCTGCGCCGCAAACGCTTCATTCAATTCAATGACGCTCATGTCGCCGATTGCAAGCTTGGCCAGCGCCAGCACCTTGCGCATCGCGGGCGACGGGCCGAACCCCATGATCCGCGGCGCGACACCAGCGACCGCCGACGCGACAACGCGCGCGCGCGGCGTCAGGCCGTGGCGCTTCGCGGCATCGGATGACGCCAGCAGCAGCGCCACGGCGCCGTCGTTGATGCCCGACGCATTGCCCGCGGTAACGCTGCCGTCCGCCCTGACCACGCCCTTCAGACGCGCAAGCGATTCGGGCGTGGTCGCGCGTGGATGCTCGTCGCGTTCGACGATGACCGGATCGCCCTTTTTCTGCGGCACCGCCACCGCAACGATTTCCTCGGCGAGCCGGCCTGCGGCAATCGCCGCCGCTGCACGTTGCTGGCTGCGCAGCGCGAAGGCGTCCTGATCCGCGCGCGACACGTTGAATTCCTGTGCGACGTTTTCTGCGGTCTCGGGCATCGAATCAATGCCGTAGCAGGCCTTCATCAGCGGATTGACGAAGCGCCAGCCGAGCGTCGTGTCCTCGATCTTCGCCTGGCGCGAAAATGCCTCGGTGGCCTTCGCCTGCACAAACGGTGCGCGCGACATGCTTTCGACTCCGCCGGCGATCATCAGCGAGGTTTCACCGCTCTTGATTGCGCGCGCGCAGATGGCCACCGCGTCAAGGCTCGACCCGCACAGCCGGTTGACGGTGGTCCCGGGCACGTCCTGCGGCAATCCGGCCAGCAGCAGTGCCATCCTGCCCACGTTGCGATTGTCCTCGCCGGCCTGGTTGGCGCAGCCGTACACGACATCGTCGACGGCACTCCAGTCGACGCGCGTATTGCGCGCCATCAGCGCCGCAATCGGCAGCGCGCCAAGGTCGTCGACGCGCACGCCCGACAATGCGCCGGCGTAACGGCCGAACGGGGTGCGAATCGCATCGCAGATCAGTGCATCCTGCATCGGCTTTCCTGGTTGATCAGGCTGACATCAGCAGCGGGATGCCGCTCAGCCGCGAAAGTTCTTCCAGCGTCATGCCTTCGGCCATCTGCACCACGCGAAGTCCCAGCGCGGTGACGTCGAGCACCGCGAGGTCTGTGTAGATGCGGTCGACACACGCCAGTCCCGTCACCGGGTAGGTACAGCGCTCGACAATCTTGCTCTCGCCACTCCTGGTCAGGTGTTCCATCATGACGACGACGTTCTTCGCGCCCAGAGCGAGATCCATCGCGCCACCCACTGCGGGAATCGCGTCGGGCGCGCCGGTATGCCAGTTGGCAAGGTCGCCGCTCACCGATACCTGGAATGCACCCAGCACGCAAAAATCAAGATGGCCGCCGCGCATCATCGCGAACGAGTCCGCATGGTGAAAATAGGCGCCACCGGGCAACAGCGTGACAGGCTGCTTGCCGGCATTGATCACATCGGGGTCCTCCTCGCCAGGCGCTGGCGCCGGTCCCATGCCCAACAGTCCATTCTCGCTGTGCAGCAGGATCTCGCGATCCTTCGGCAAGTGGTTTGCGACCAGCGTGGGCAAGCCGATGCCGAGGTTGACGCAGGCGCCCTCGGGAATGTCGCGTGCGACGAGCGCCGCCATCTGGTCGCGCGTAAATTTTTGCACAACGCTCATCGATGATCCTGCGCGACGTGGCCGGGGAAAATCAACGGCACGGCCGGCACAACCTCGACCACGCGCTTGACAAATATGCCGGGAGTGATGATCGCTTCCGGATCGAGATCGCCGAGCGGCACGATCTTTCTCGCCTGCACAATCGTGCAGCGCGCCGCGCTGGCCATCACCGGCCCGAAATTGCGCGCCGTTTTGCGATAGATCAGGTTGCCCCAGCGATCGGCACGCTCGGCCTTGATCAGCGCGTAATCGGCGTGGAGCGGCGACTCGAGCACGTAATGCCGCCCGTCGATCTCGCGCGTTTCCTTGCCCTCTGCCAGCAGCGTACCGTAGCCGGTCGGCGTAAAGAAGCCTCCGATACCCGCACCCGCGGCACGGATGCGTTCGGCGAGATTGCCCTGCGGGACGAGTTCGAGCTCCAGGTCGCCCGCACGATAGAGCGCGTCGAACACCTGCGAATCGGACTGGCGCGGAAACGAACAGATGATGCGGCGCACGCGGCGCGCCTTGAGCAGCGCCGCAAGTCCCGTTTCGCCATTGCCGGCGTTGTTGTTGACGATCGTCAGCTCGCGCGCACCCTGCGCGATCAGCGCGTCGATCAATTCGGACGGCATGCCGGCGCTGCCGAAGCCGCCGATCATGATGGTCGAGCCGTCTTCAATGCCGGCAACGGCGGCAGCCACGGTCGCGACAGTCTTGTCTATCACCCGCGTTCTCCGTCAAGGGGCTGCGCTCGAGGCGAGCGCATCCGCCATGTGCCGAGTTTCGTCGGCATGACGCCCGGCGTCAACGTGGCGCAGCCATTTTGCGTGCGATCATCGCCCACCGATATTGCGAACGTCACGCCGCATTCGCATTCATGCGCATTTCGTGCGCGCGGGCCGCCGCAGCGATCGAAAGTGTCACCGCCAGCGTTTGCGTCGCATCCTCGCAATCGACGCGTGGCGTTTCGCCCGCGCGGATCACGCGCACGAAATGCGCAAGCTGACGCGCTTGCGGGTCGGCCTGCGCAATCGCGACGCGCGTGTGTGCAAGAGGTGCCGTCCAGCCGGGAGGGCCGGCATAACGCCAGTGTTCCATCTGCGGAACGCTGAGGCTGCCGCCGGTACCGGCAAACCAGTAGCAGCTTTCATCACAGTGCGGATACATCGATGCCTCTGCGGATGTGAGCTCGCGACGATCACGCCATCGACATGTACTGCGTCGAGCATCTGCACAGCATCGGCATGGACCGGCACGCCGAACGCAGCCGCCGCGACGGCCGCGCTCGGATCGGCGACCGCAACCAGCTCGCAGTCGGCATCGGCGCGAATGGTTGCGGCGTGGCGCTGCCCGAACATGCCGAAACCGATGATCGCAAGACGTACCGGTCGCAAGCGTTGCGTCATCCTGCGCCTTTCAGTCTGCCTTGCCGGCATGGCCGCCGAGGAACAGGCGGTTGAGATCGGGGTCCTGCAGCAACTCCGATGCAGGTCGGTCGAGCGCGAGCCGTCCCATTTCCAAAACCAATGCACGATGCGCGAACTTGAGCGCAGTGCGCACGTTCTGCTCGACCATCAGGATCGTCGTGCCGGCATCGGCGAGCGCTCGCATCAACGACATCACCTCCTGCACCAGCTTCGGCGACAGGCCGATCGACGGCTCGTCGATCAGCAGCACGCGCGGGCGCAGCAACAGCGCGCGGCCGATCTCGAGCTGCTTTTGCTCACCTCCGGACAGCGTCGATGCCTGGTTGTCGAGGCGCTCGCGGATACGCGGGAAACGCTCGAGCACTTCCTCGGCGCGTGCCGGCAATTGTCCACGCGGCAACGTGATACCACCGAGCTCGAGGTTATGGCGTACCGACAGTGAGCCGAACAGGTTGCGTCCCTGAGGCACGAACGCGATACCGCGCGCGAGCAGGTCGCGCTGCGGGCAGCCGTTGATC
This sequence comes from Casimicrobiaceae bacterium, assembly GCA_039935875.1. Taxonomy (GTDB): domain Bacteria; phylum Pseudomonadota; class Gammaproteobacteria; order Burkholderiales; family Casimicrobiaceae; genus VBCG01. The sequence continues at coordinate 2,618 of JBDTJK010000079.1, read as the reverse complement.
GAGGCACCCTCGAAGCGCACCTCTCCGCTGCGCGGAACCAGCATTCCGAACAGCGTCTTCAATACCGTCGACTTGCCGGCGCCATTGGGGCCGATCAACAACGTGATCTCGCCCGCACGCGCGTCGAGCGACGTCTGGTTGAGAATCGTCAGGCTCGGCGTGTAGCCGGCGACGACCTTGTCGAACTCGATGATGGATTGAGCCATGGACGTATGCGTGTGCGGCTAGTTGCCGAGGTACGCTTCGAGCACCAGTCGATTCGACTGCACTGCCGCCGGCGCGCCTGCCGCAAGAACCTTGCCTTCGACCATGCAGATCACATGCGGGCACAGCCGCATGATGAAGTCCATGTTGTGCTCGATGACGACGAAACTGCCGCCCTGCGACTTGTTGAGGTCCAGCAGCAATTCACGCAGTTCGTCGACAAGGCTCGGATTGACGCCGGCACACGGCTCGTCGAGGAGTACCAGCCGCGGCGCAGGCATGAACGCCATCGCGATGTCGATCAGCTTCTGCTGTCCATAGGAGAGGCTGCCGGCCGGCAACCGCGCGACGCGCTGCAGCCGGAAGCGCTCGATCATCGCGTCAGCGCGCGCACCGACGCCCGCATCCGGGGCGGCGAACAGGCGACGCGCCAGCGATCCTTCGAATTCCTGCGCGGCGACGATGAGGTTGTCGCGCACGGACAGCTGCGCGAAAACCTGCAAGGTCTGGAATGTACGACCGACGCCACGGCGGGCGAGTTCCAGCGGCGACATTCCGGTGACGTCCTTGCCGAGGAATTCGACCTTGCCCGACGTCGGTTCGATCTGCCCGAGGATGCTGTTGAACAACGTGGTCTTGCCCGATCCGTTGGGGCCGATCACGCCGACGATCTCGCCGGGACCGACGCGGAACGTGACGCCGTCCACCGCCTTGATCGCGCCGTATTGCTTGCGCACATCCGAGACATCCAGGAATGCCCCGGCCATCACGCGTCCTCCTTGCGCGAGCGGCGATCGGCGAGCGACAGTATTCCTCCCGGCAGCCAGACCATCAGCGCTACAACGGCGACGCCGAAGCCCACGAGATACCATTTCTGCATGAACTGTAACGCGGGCATGCTGCTGGAGCGCAGCAACTCCGGCAGCAGGATGATGACGATGGTGCCGAGCAGCGGACCGAAGAAACGGCCCGAACCGCCGACGATCACCGCCAACAGCATCGTCAGCGATGTCGCGAAGTGGAAAGTGCCGGGCTCGACGAACTGCACCAGCGCTGCATAGAACACTCCGCCAACACCTGCATAGGCGGCGCCGATCGCAAAGGCGAGCAACGTGTACGCGGTGATGTTGATGCCGAGGCTTTCGGCACGGATCGGATTGTCGCGCAATGCGGCGAACGCGCGTCCCCATGGCGAGCGCAGCAGCAGCCACAACAGCCACGCGATGATCGCCAGCGCGGTCAATGTCAGCCAGAAGTACGCGCGCTCGCTGTCGAAGCTGAGCGACAGGATCGAGGGCCGCTTGATGTTGGCGATGCCGTAGGTGCCACCCGTCAGCGCCTCTTCATTGCGCATGATCAGGAAGACCAGCACATTGAAACCCAGCGTCGCGAACGCGAGATAGTGATGCTGCACGCGCAGCGCCGGAAACCCCAGCGCCAGGCCGACGACGAAGCACACGCAGGCGGCAATCGGTATCACCAGCCAGAACGAGATGCCGAGCCTCGTCATCAGGATCGCCGCGATGTAGGCACCGATGCCGAAGAACGCCGCCTGTCCTAGCGACATCTGCCCCGCGTAGCCGACTGTCAGGTTGAGGCCGAAGGTGGCCATCAGGTAGACGCAGCACAACGACAGCAGGTAGATCTGGCTGCGCTGCAGGAAGAACGCCGTCGCCGCGAATGCGAGAATCGCGACCAGCAGCAGCAGGCGTCTTGAACCCGCGCTCATACCTTGCGCTCCTCGCTGCGCCCAAGCAGCCCTTCAGGGCGAAACAGGATGACCAGCAGGAACAGCACCAGCGCGACGCCTTCCTTGTAAGCCGGCGAGAAATAGAACCCGACGACGTTCTCCAGCACGCCGATCAGCACGCCGCCCAGCAGCGCCCCGCGCGCCTGGTTGAAGCCACCGATGATCGCCGCGAAAAATGCTTTCTGCCCGATCGAGTCACCCATGTCGAACTTGACGAGGTAGGTGGGCGCGATCAACAGCGCGGCAACCGTGGCGAGCAGCGCGTTGATCAGGAACACGTACATCACCATCCGCTTGACGTCGATGCCCAGCACGCGCGCCGCATCGGCGTTCTGTGCGACCGCCTGCATTGCGCGACCCGTCAGCGTGCGATTGAGGAACAACTGCAACGCGATGACGATCACGCCCGCCATCAGCAGCGTGCCCACGTCGGCGATCGAGATCGTCACCCCACCCAGCGACAGCAGCCCATCCGGAAACGGACTTGGAATCGGATGCGCTTCAGCGCTGTAGCCCGCGCGCACGATCGACTTGGCCGCGATCGACACGCCAAGCGTCGCGATCACCAGCGGAATCACGCCATGGCGCAACAACGGGTCGGCGATGCCACGCTTGAACGCATAGCCCAGCACCAGCATCGAGGCCACGCACGCCAGCATGAACG